>NZ_JAYFEQ010000806.1:0-23382 GCF_055795085.1 Phormidium sp. CCY1219
GTCATTTGGCTATGCGCGCGAAATTGTTGCCCGAAGCGGTTGACAAAAAAAGCGGTAGGGGGTAGAATGAAGTCAATGGGGGAGGCAGGGCACTTATGCAATGCTTTGCGTGCGTGGCGCAACTCCTGTGAGGGTCACGCACCAATTTCCAGCAGCTAGACCCAAATTGTTCCGCGAAGGGATTGACAAAACAATTGATAGTGGGTAAAATGGAGTGGATGGTGCAGGCAGGGCACAAAAGCAATGCATAAATTGCTTTAAGTGGGCAAGGGCGATCGCCTGGAGGTTTAGGAACTCGCTACAGCAATTCGATGGAAGGGGTGAAGGCAATCTGAGACTTGCAAAGGCAAAAAACCGCTTGCCTATGGCCTCGGTTGATTGCGATCGCCCCTTAAAATAAGATGAAGTTGCGATCGCGCAATTGGGTTGTCGGTGGGCATTATTCCACCCCCTGCTGCTCTCGGGGGGAGTGGATTCGGTTGGCTGACAGACCATGTTTGCCGGATTTGCCAGTAAGGCGGTTGCCTATTTCCAGGATTGTGGGAGTAGGCATCAGCCAGGATATCCCGATTCCCTGCTATAAAAGCTTAATTGAACAATCCAGAATTCACCCATGAAATCACCTGAGTTTGATTACTACGATCGCGTCAACCCAGACTTGCTCAAAGTGCTGCCCGCCGATGCCAAAGTTATCCTAGAGGTAGGCTGTGGGGCAGGAGCATTAGGGGCGCAGTACAAGCGAATTAACCCCCACTGTCACTATATTGGCATCGAACGAGAGCCAGAGGCAGCACAAGTAGCAGCGCAAAGGCTCGATGAGGTGATTGTCGCCAATGCGGAAGACCCGGAAGACCCGCGCCTCGACTTTGCACAAGAGAGCATTGACTGTTTGGTGTATGGGGACGTGCTCGAACACATGGTAGACCCTTGGGGGGTACTGCAACGTCATGCCCGGTGGTTGAAACCCGAGGGGCAAGTGCTGGCGTGCATTCCGAATATTCAACACTGGAGTGCGATCGTCAATTTGTTGCGCGGAAACTGGGAATATCAAGAGCAAGGATTGCTAGACCGCACCCACCTGCGGTTTTTCACCTTAGACGGCATCAAACAGTTATTTGCCGATGCGGGGTTGCACCCATATGAAATCCAAACCCGGGGACGCCAAGGGCAGGCATTTCAACAGTTCCAGCAAATTTTAGCCCCGGTGGTGCAGGCATTAAAAATCGACCCGGCGACCTTTGCGACGCAAACAGGGGCGCTGCAATATGTGGTGCGCGCCCAGAAATCTGCCACTGCACCGCGACGGTTGTTAATTCAGACGATTATTATGGCTCCCACGGGGTGCGATCGCCTGCGGGTATTAGAGCCAGACCGCTTTAGTGCTACCATTCCTGGAGTGCGAACCCTCTCGGGCGTCAAAACTGCCGATGTGAATTTAGCGCTCCCCCACGAAGAAAAGGTCTTTATTTGGCAGCGAACCATTTTAGACTATCCGCAAGATTTGTCCAAACTGAAAGAATTGTTGCGCCGGGGGTATTTAATTGTGGCGGAAATTGATGATGACCCCCTGCGGCGTCCGCAATACGCGAACAATCATTTTCTCAGCTACGGCGGCTGCCATTGCGTGCAAACTTCTACCGAACCCCTAGCGGCTTATTTGCGTCAGCACAATCCAAATGTGGCGGTATTTCAGAATCAGCTTGCCTATTTGCCGCCCCGCCGCGTTTATCCGGATGATGAGACTTGTACGATATTTTTTGGCGCATTGAATCGGGAAAAGGATTGGGAACCGATTATGCCGGCCCTGAATCGGGTGTTGAAAAAATATGGGGAGCGAGTGCGGGTGAAGGTGCTGCACGATGAATTGTTTTTTAACTCTTTAGATACGCAGAATAAAGAATTTCAACCGTTTTCGCCGTATGAAGTTTATCAGGAAATTTTGCATGGATGTGATGTGGCGCTGTTACCGCTGATGCCCAACCGGGTCAATGGGATGAAATCGGATTTGAAGTTTCTTGAATGTGCCGGTCATGGGGTGAGCGTGTTGGCGAGTCCCACGGTTTATGAGAAGTCAATTGAGCCAGGGGAAACCGGGTTGATTTATCATTCGCCCGAAGCGTTTGAAGTGAAGTTAGAAGGGTTGATAGAAGATGTGGAATTGCGGCGGCGATTGGCGGGGAATGCTTATGAGTGGGTGGCGCAGAATCGCTTGTTGTGCCAGCATTATCGAGAGCGGTGGGAGTGGTATTTGCAGATGCGCGATCGCCTCCCGGAATTGAATGCTGCTCTACGCGATCGCTTTCCGAAATTGTTTGAAGATTAATGCTAGGAGCCGATGAAAATTCTGTTCGCGATTGCCCATTATTTTAATCCGGATGGCGGTGGGAAACATGGTTCTCTCAGCAAAGATTCGCGATCGCGTATTATCGCCTTGAGTACCTGCATAACCCACTTGTGGGCATTGTTTGGCAAATCCCAGCGTTTGATTGATATTGCCCATGCTGTAGCAGTGCCCGTGAACAAACCCCAAGCCCACGACCTGGATATTGTTATCTGTACCACCCGAAATCATCACCTCTTGGGTCAGCTTCCCATTCCCAAGGGGGTTTATCATCATCATGCCACCCAAGCAGAACCCATGCTACTCGGGTTTGAGTGTCACGCCCTGCTGCGAGATTGCCTCGGTCGTTATGATTATTACTGTTATTTAGAAGATGATTTAATTCTGCGCGACCCGTGGCTTTTTATTAAATTAAATTGGTTTACCCAACAAGCCGGCGACCTCAACCTGCTACAGCCCAATCGCTACGAACTTTCCCCTGCCGGTGGGATTGGCAAAGCCTATATCGATGGAGAACTGGCGGCGAGAGTGACAGAACGGTTTCAAAATGTAGCGGAAAAACCAGAGTTGAAAGGGCATATTATGGAACATCCCGTGATGTTTCGCCGCACCCTAAATCCCCATGCCGGTTGCTTTTTTTTGAATGCCAAACAGATGGGGTATTGGGCGCAGCAGCCTTATTTTTTAGACCGCGATACCCGGTTTATCGGCCCATTGGAAAGTGCCGCCACCCTGGGGATTATGCGAACCTTTAGAATTTACAAACCCGCCCCGGATAATGCCAGTTTTCTGGAAATTCAGCACTTCGGCACGGCATTTTTAAGTTTAATTGGTCGGGACATTCAGGGCGGCAAAAGGTAAAGAAAACCAATTGGTCATTGGTCATTGGTTATTGGTCATTGGTCATTGGTCATTGGTCATTGGTCATTGGTTATTCAATCACAAAGACCAGGTAGGGTGTGTGACCCCCCGCACCCAATCGGTGGTGCCACAGTCAAAGGGAAACCGGGGGGTCACGCACCGACTCAACTGGGACTGACATAAAAAAAGCCAGAGACTTGCATCTCTGGCTTTTTTTATCTTGACTAATTTGATGCTGAGAAAACAGCGAATTGAGAATTAGAACAAGACAATATCGTTGAAGTTGACTTCACCGCTTGTAATGGCTGCGATCGTGGTGACCCCACTCAGACCACCGGTTGCATCGGCACCATTCGCGTCATAGAGCAAGAACCCACCATCACCGGTGTCTTGGAAGATAACGGAAGGCAGGGTGGAGTTCGCGGCAATCGAGGTGAACGAACCGGTATAAGCCGAGGTGGTGGTTACAAAGTCAATGTTGCTTCGCAGGGTTTGACCCGCACCCACTTGGAAGTTAAAGTTCTTTTGACCCACTTCTAAGTAGAACTTGTCCGTACCAGTTTCAAATGCAGTGCCAGTAGCAGAGGTGATCGTATCTCCAACTTCTCCGGTATTCGGCGTGCGGAACACGAAACCATCGAACTGCCCGGATTCGCCGACTAAGGTGTCTGTGCCTTTGAAACCTTCGAGGAAGTCACGACCTGGCTCGTCTCCCCTGAGCAGATCGTTTTTTGCGCTTCCCACTAAGCTGTCATCACCAGCGCCCCCGAGGAGAGTATCGCTGGCTTTCCCAGCGATTAGTATGTCATTCCCTTCACCCCCAATTAAGGAGTTGGTGCCGTTGCCACCGGCCAAAATATTGCCATTATTGTCCCTGAGAATGGCAAGGAGGGAGTCATCGCCTTCCCCGCCGAGCAAGGTGTTTCCGGCGGCAGCGGTGAGGAGGGTATCGCTGCTGGCATCTGCGCCGCCGTACAAGGTGCTGTTGTTACCGGAAGACCACAGGGAATCATTTCCTTTGTCTCCGGAGAGGTAGCTACTGATTCCGCTAGCGGTGAGGGTATCGCTACCTTCCCCGCCATAGAGGGTGACGCTATTTCCAGTGCCGATTAAGCTGTCATCCCCTTTGTTGCCAAAGCCAATGCTGGTGCCACCGCCGAGGGAGAGAACGTCATCATTGGCACCGGCAACCGTGTCTGCATCGGTGCCGCTGGTGCCGCCATATAAGGTATCTCGCGTCTGTGCGCTCAGCAGGGTGTCGCTGCCTTTATCACCATACAAGAGGTTGCTGCCGCTACCGGAGTCAACCACTGGGTTCCCCCCTTGACCAGAGACCACGGTGTCACCATCTTGACCACCGTACAAGGTGCTGTTGGCATAGCTGCGGGTTTCTAAATAATCGGCTCCGGTGTTTCCAAAGGCGAGGACCTGAGTCCCGAGGTTGACCAAGGTATCGTCACCCTCAGCACCGAATAAGGTTTGCCGTCCGCGCGCGCCCCCAAAGGACCACATGCTATCATCGCCCAGGCCGCCGTGAACCAGGTTGTTCCGGGGGACGCCGTTTAACGCGAGCTGGGTGCCGAGGTTCTGCCCCTGCTGGGTCGGATCCGCAAAGGTGCCGGAAAGCACGATCGGGGCATCCTGACCGAGCATGAACAGGGTGTCGTTCTCCACACCGCCGCTCAAGGTATCGCGATCGCCCACGCCGAAAACCACGTCGTTTCCTTTGTCCCCAGACAGATAGTTCCGCCCTGGATTGTTCGTCGGTCCCACGCCGCCTGCGCCGACAACGCTCACATCGGAGCCGATCGCGCCACCGACAATCACGGGATTGACGCCGCTGAATCCGGGTACCGTGTCGGGGACGAACCCACCAGCACCGCCGCCGGTACCGCCAGAACCCAGTACAACGACCTGAAGCGTGTCGTCGCCAATCCCACCCCAGAGGGTATCCTGCCCGAAGCCCGACCCACTGAGAAAGTCGTCTCCGCCGTTCCCGAAACCGAGGTTGCTGCCGCCGATCGCGTTCCCGAAGTTGAAGATATCGTCGCTATCTTGCTCCCGGTTTTCAGTCAGATTGTCGGTGCCGCCAAATACGGTATCTTGACCGAGGCTCCCTCGCGCTTCAAATCGATCTTGGCTTAAATCGCCAAAGAATAGGCTTCGCCCCGCTCGACTGACGAGGAAATCGTCGTCTTGCCCGCCATACACCGTGTCTCCCGGGCCGGCGGAAATCAGGGAATCATTTTCCGTGTTGCCAAACAACACGCTGGCACCGACGACATCGGAGATTAGAAAGTCGGAATTCGTTAGGCCCAGCACAGTGTCCGCGCCTAGTCCAAACAAACTAAGATCTAGAGTATCGCTCGTATTTGTAGGTAGTGTATCGAGTATTCTAACCATTCGTGTCTTTCACTCCTCATCTGTTTCGTTTCGTCCTGGTTTAGACTGCCTGGGCAGCTAACGTCGGAACTCCTTGGGTTCGGTTGAGTCGTCTGGTCTTTCTGTCAGCAGCAAGTCTAGCCCAATTGGGTGCTAATGTCTAGTCTGGCAAGATGGCAAACTTTTGTTGACTCTTGAGCGGACCGATTAGCATTGCTCATAGATTTTATCTTGACAAGACTGGGATGCAGGACTATCATGTGCATCCCAGAGTTCCCTAGGGTGCAAGGCCCTGGAGAGGTCTCTGTGTTTGATAGTAAATTATTTATTCACTCTATGGCATTTGACACCGGGTGGATTGCCAGAAAGTTTTCTGTCTACCGGGGCGCTAGGGTACCGGGGCGCTGGGGTAAGTAAGGCTGCAAATGATTGCGATCGCCGCTAGAGGCGATTCGGAAGCGTCTTCCCCCCCGGAAGCCATCCATACAACACTGCTTTGACAGATTCGAGGGAAAAAATTGCAAGAGGGATGTGGTTGTGGTGGATTTGCATGGGGTTGAGTTTTGGTTGCAACAGGGTCAGGAGCGCCAAGCGGCGAGACAGTGGGAGGCGGCGATCGCTTGCTATCGAGAAGCCCTCAATCGCGATCCGAACAAGCCCACAGTTCGTCGCCTACTTGCAGAAGTCTACACTCTCCAAGGCGATTTTCCGGAGGCGATCGCCCAGTGCCAAACTGCACTAAAGCTGGCACCGGATTTTGCCGAGGCTTACAAGACTCTGGGAAATGCACTGTCCAATATGGGCAACCTCCCTGCAGCCCAGCGGGCTTATTCTCGGGCTGTAGAAATTATGCCAGATTTTGCAGCGGCTCATGCCAATCTCGGCAGCGCGTTGTATCGTCAGGGACAGTTGGAGGAGGCGATCGCTTGCTACAAAAATGCGATCGCCGCTCAACCCACTCTGGCAGGCGTCCACTGGAATCTGGGACAGATTTATTCCGATTTGGGTCGGTTTGCGCAAGCGCTGGCGTCTTGGCAGCAGGCGTTAGCCCTGCAACCGCAAATGGCGGGATTTCAGTCGTATTTAAAGCTAGGCAATGGCTTGCTCGAATTGGAACGACTGGATGAGGCGATCTCATCTTACCACCGCGCGATCGCCCTGCAGCCAGATTCGGCTGAGGCTTATTCCAATCTCTCCACTGCTCTAGCAAAACAAAACCGTCTCGATGAAGCGGTGGCTTTTTTGAATCGCGCGATCGCCCTTAACCCAACCCTCCCGGGCTTGCATTTTAACCTGGGCAAAACGCTTTTGCAGCAATTCCCCAACACTCACCCCCTCATCCACCCCCGCTTTGATTCGATTGTCGAGTCTTTTTTAACGGCAATTTCCCTACAACCTGACTTTGTTGCCGCCCATCAAAGCTTATTTAATCTCCTCACCAGTCCCCCAGAAGCGGTGGAGCATTTTTCTCGCTTACGCACCGCCTCGGAACGCTATCTAACTCGATGCTCAACTCCTTATAAGATTATCGCCGCGATTCCTGCCCTCACCAACGCTTTACACGCGGGACGCAATGAATTCGCTGCGGAAACGTTTCGCCAATTGGAAACTCAAATCGCGGCGGGCTTCGATGATTTTTCGCAAAATTTCATCAAAAATCTGTACGGTCATCTCTTATATGCCCAGCCCCATCTACGAGACGATCGCAGTCGTAATTTTCAGCTCTCTCAACTGCTTGGCAAAGCAACCGCCGAACAACTCGATCGAGAACTCCAAAATCACCCCCCGGCAACCCCCGCCACAACCTTCCGGCCAAAATCACCCTCGCAGCCGCTTAAAATCGGGTTTATTTCCCCCCACTTTCGTCGCCATTCTGTAGGTTGGTGTAGTGCGGATATCCTGCGCGCCTTGTCGGAAATTTCGCCGCAGATTTATTTGTACGTCACCCATTCCCAAAAGGTTGACGATAAAACCGAACACTTCCAAAAAACTGCCGCAAAATTCTATCCCTTTCCCCAAGATTCAGACAACTCCAAACTGCAGATACTCGAGCAAATATTACAAGACGAACTCGATATTTTAGTTGACTTAGATTCTCTAACCTTTCTGCCCAATCTGGAAATTCTCTACCGCGCACCCGCGCCAGTTTGTGTGTCGTGGTTGGGATTTGATGCGCCGTTTATGTCAGAGAAAAATTACTATTTATCGGACTGGCATACCCATCCAGAAGGGATAGAACCCCACTATTGCGAGCAGTTAGTGCGGATGCCGAATTCGTTTGTGGCGGTGTCGGGATTTGCCAGGGAGGCGATCGACACAGAAGCGGCGCGCCAGAGAATGGGAATCGATTCGCAGCAGGTGGTTTACCTGTGCGTCGCACCGGGGAAAAAGCTCGATCGCCAAATGGTTCGGGCACAGATTCAGATTCTCGATCGGGTTCCCAATAGCATATTATTGCACAAAGGTCAAGGGGATCCGGCAGTGATTCGGGAGGCTTACGATCGCGCCTGTTTGGCGTCGGGGGTGGCGAGGGCGCGGGTGAAATGTGTGGGGCGATCGCCCACGGAAGAAGCGCATCGCCCTATCTACAGTATCGCCGATGTTTTATTAGATTCCTATCCCTACAATGGCGGTACCCATAACCTGGAAGCTTTATGGTTTAACTTGCCGATTGTCACCAGAACCGGCGAACAATCGCTCTCGCGCATGGGGTATTCTTTTCTCAAAACCCTGGGAATTGAGGCGGGAATCGCTTGGAGTTGGGATGACTATATCGCCTGGGGAATTCGCTTGGGCAAAGATGCCAGCTTGCGCTGGGACATCAAACAACGGTTAATCCACTCGAAGCAACCCGAAGCGTTATCTCCTTTGTGGAACCCCAAGCAGTTTGCTCGGGATATGTATGAAATATTCGAGCAATTAAGAAATCGTCTGTAGAAAACAACCCAATCCATCCAGTTATCAAGGGAGGAATTGTCAAGTTATGGCAGCATCACAGCAGGACCAGCAACATCCACAAGGAAGTCGCGATCGCGAAATTGTCAGCGCCCTGTTGACAGGAGAACCCAGCGATCGCAATTTAGCAGAATTAGGTCGGTTGCGAATTCGCTATCGCGGTTTTCCCGGAGAAAAAGAGCTGTGGGCCAATTTAGAACAAGTGCTACAGCGCTGGAATATGACCGAAGAAATGTTATTTGAAAAAACTCGGGAAATTCACAGCAAAGGTCGCGTTTATCGCATCCAAGACAACGACAGCGAAGATTGGATGTAATCTCACTGTTATTTAACAGAAAAACAAGAGGAAGGTGGGCTATCCCACCCTACTCAATACTATGCTGGATTCACCGCCGGAATTTTCAGCCACGCGGGCAGAGAATTCTCAGGCAAGGATAATTGCTCCCGATGCCGATAAAGCAGAATAGCTAATAGGCTATTTATCGCTTTCGGCGCATCCAATCCTCGCCCAATCTCGGCAGTCAATTCCGCAACCAACTGCCGTTCGGTATCGGTAAGCGGTTCATTTTGAACCCCACTTTTCATTACACTTTCATGGGCTTTACCCACATCGCTGGCATAGAACGGCTGGATTTTTTCCGGAGGAACGCTTAACCAAAATTCCGCAAATTCTTGCCGAATTTCGCGCAGTTCTGCCAGTACGGATGCGTCGGTGGGGTCGATGTAATAGAGGTTCGCGCAGCCAATCAGTCGGTTGAGAAATTCGGCAGTTAATCCAGAGTCGGAAAGGGAAGAGCCTGGGGTTACAGAGGGGTGGGGTTGATTTTGCCAGTCTCGGAACAATTGCGCGAAAACTTGGCCGATTTTTGCACCGTAGGAAGCACTATCTAAAAATGGCGGGTTGTTCTGCATTTGTTGCTGAATTTGCTGTCGATAGTGCTGGCGCAGTTGGGGATTCCTGGCGAGAGTGATGGCGAGGTTGATATAAGCTTGTTCGCTATCGGTAATTAAATCGGGCAATTGCAGTTCGCGCAGCAGTGCGCAACCTTGGCGAGAACGGAGGGTGTCTCCTTCCCAGGCGATCGCTGGAATGCCGCATCCTAGCGGATCCAACAGGGAAGTGGCTCCGCTATAGGGGTAGGAGTCGAGATAAATATCGGCAAGTTGAACGCACTTTTTGATATCCGTGGGACTGGGTAAGGTATTAATCAACACCAAACGTTTTGGGTCGATATGATACTGGGTAAATGTGGTTCGCAATCGCTCGAGAAATGCCTCGGCGGGATAGGTATTATTCCAAGCCGGACCAAAGGGATATAACACTAAAATGGAGTTCGGACAGGCGGCGATGATTTTGGCCCAGGTTTCGCTCAATTCGGGAATGATTTTGTAGAAATTGGCCCCGGAGATAAACACCACGGTGTAGTCGGTGGCACCCCAACTTGCACGGGTGGGATTCACGGTGGGTGCGGGTTGGGTGGTGGGGAAACGGAAACACAGCCCGGATCCTTCGATGTTGATCAGTTGTTCGCGATATTGAGATTGGGCGGTGGCGGCGGGTGCGGTGAGAGTCCCTGCAATGTAGCCGTCTATGTTGCGGATCCCGGTGGTGATGGGGGAGGCGATCGAGGTGACTTGCACCCGCGCTAGTCGGTGCATGACTAAATGGGTCAAGGGTTTGTTCGTATAGGTGATATTGGTGCCGATAAATAAGATATCGAGGTCATCCTCACGAATTTGTTGGACCTGTTGGCTGAGGTTTTCCGGAAGTTCGACGAAGCGGGCGCTACAACTTTGGCAATAGCGTTCTAAGCTGTTGTTATTGGTCCAAGTGGCATAGAGAATAATCTCAAACTGTTGGACATCGAGCGCTTCAAACACCGGCAGGGTGGCAAAGGTTTCGGTTGCCGGACTGAAATGGTCTCTTAAAATTCCGATGCGGATTTTTTGCCGACTGGCAGGGCGATCGCGGAAGCGATAATCGAGCGCATATCCCCGATTTTTCAGGGTAAATTCGACAATATCAGCCCATTGGACGTACAGTTCCTTCAGATTTGCGGCGTTAAAGTAAGGGTTCCGAAAGGTGGGATTATCGGTGAAAAATTCGGCCACTTTCCGCCAGACGGGGGACTGGGGATTACTGAATAGTTTGGTATGAACGTAGCGCAGCCAGTCTTGCAGGTATTGGCAGTAATTTTCCGCTTCTCCTTTCTCGTGGAAAATATTGGGAAAGGAAAACATGAATTTGATATAGTCATCAGCCAGCCATCGAGGAATCGGGGCGTTTTCATAGTTTAAATTCAGTTGATGCGGATAGCAGTAAAGCATTCCGGCGAGGAAGGATTGGATGGCGTTGGGATGCTGAAATCCTCGGGCAAGGTTGGCGGCGATTTCGCGGACGAAGGCTCGTTCGTCTGGGTTGAGGGGTTCGTCTTTGATGTTGCTTTCAAGCAGTGCTTTGTGGGTTTGTCCCAGGGTGCCGCAATAGGCAATATCGAGGGATTCGGCGGGCAAATTCAGCCATTGCCGAGCGAGTTGCTGGCGGGTTTGACGGGGGTTGCTTACAGCAGATTGCGCAGAAGGTTTGGGATGGGATTGTTCGATAGCGGAGGGGGCGGTAGAGGCGATCGCAAATTTCGCGGGTTGACGAGCTTTTTCAATTAGCACAGAACTGACGCGATCGGCCATTTTTTGCCAAGAAAATTGTTTGACTCGCTCGAATCCAGCCGCGATTAAGGTATTGCGAATTTCGGGTTTCTGAATTTGCAATAGGGCGTTTGCCATTGCAGCCGTGTCATTATCTTTAACATAAATTACTGCTTGTCCTGCCACTTCTGGAATTGCCCCATTGGGACAGGTAATCGCGGGACAACCACAAGCCATCGCTTCGAGCAATGGCAACCCAAATCCTTCATATTTGGAAGGATAAATCAGGGCGATCGCACCGGAATAAGCAATGCGTAATTCTTCGTCATGCAGTGGAATAACGCGAACGTTCGTTTCTCGCGCATAAACTTGGAATTCGGGTTCTAATTCGGCTTTTCCGCCTACACAGACAATCTCAAAGGTGTTGCAGTTCGGTACTTCAGCAAGGGATTTAAAGAATAACAGGGCATTTTTATAGTGATTGAGATTACCGCGACTGCCCACGAGTAAAAAATAGGGTTTGGAGATGCTGTATTTGGATTTAAACTGCTGGATTTCTTCCGGGGTGGCGGGGGAAAAGTAGCTGGATATTCCACAATGAGCAACGGTGATGCAATCTGGGGGAATCTGGGGCCAAAAACGAACGAGATCGCGAGCGGTATTTTTGGAGATGGTAATGTAGGCACAGGCATGACGAATTCCATACTGTTTCTCGCGCCACATGGGATCGCAGAGATTGGCTCGAGACAGTTCGGGAATCATGTCGTAAGCCATGAAGACTGAGGGGGTGGAGAGGGGAGTGGTGTAGTAGGTGGAGATAAAGATATCGGCGTTTTCTTCGTCGCAGATGCTCTGCAACATGGCGCGATCGCTGTCGGTATTGTTGTAATCGTAAGCCGGAATGCAGAGATATTTGATGCCCGGAATTCTCGGGGCGGTACCCACGCGATCGAGGAATAAAATTTGCTTGGCAAAGCCTGTTTTTACCCATTCTTGCAGCAGGGCGTGCCAGACTCGAGCGATACCGGTTTGGTTGATTTGATAAAATATCCCGTCTACAATAACTTTGACGGGTTTATTGGCGGTTTTCATCGGCGCGCGATCGGTCATTTCTTCTAGACGCTCTAGTAATAATTGATTGGAGAATTTATCGGCGATCGTTTTCCGTGCTGCTTCTCCCAATTGGCGACAAAGTTGGGGATTGCGGAATAACTCGATGGTGTATTTGGCAAATTCTTCGGCGTTTTTGGCCACAAATCCATCGATTCCATGTTGGATCGGACAACGTTGTGCAACATTTTCCAATACTACCACCGGCAAGCCATGAGCCATTGCTTCGAGTACCTTGAGCTGTTGACCCGTTCCCCCAAGCATCGGGCAAATGGCAAAGCGGCTTTCCTGATAAAATTTTTCCAAATCGGGAACGAAACCGAGTAATTGGGTTCCCCTGGTTGGAGACAAAAATTTACCTCCATCACCAATAACGTTAAGTACGAATTCCGGTACTTCAGCTAATACGCGCGGCAGAACTTTGGCGACAAAATATATATACGCTTGGTAATTAAACGCATTCGGGCCAATGGCAAATACCGGATTGCCACGGTAGGTATTCTCGGTGTCTTTTACTTCAAAAGTGAAGGGGATATGAATGACTTGAGTTTGCGAGGTATGTTCTTCAATCAGCTTTTGTTCTTGAGGCGTAATGGCAATCGTGCAGTCGTAACTATCGTATATTTTATACTCTTTTTCATCTACGCTCAAGCCCCGCTTGTTAAAAAAGTTTTCATCCAAAAATTCCCCATCAATCTGACGCCTTGCCAAAAAGCTAGAGACTAAACCTGCCATTTTTTGATTTAAGCTCAACAAATCCAAGGTGTCGATAATCCTCAGGGCAGACTTGAACTCATCTGCGATCGCCAGTTCTCCCCAAAACGCATAATTAATCACCACTATATCCGGTTGTAAGCGGTGGAAAAGCTGGCGAAAATGTTCCCGCAGACCCGGGGAATACATATTCCACCACTGACGTCCTCCGGTTTTGCGGAATTCTTCCTCTACAAATTGGCGATCGCCCTGACTCACTTGATGAATATCTACTTTGATTCCCACTTCTCGCTCTAACTGGGGGATGTTTTCCTCCGTCCAAGCAATATTCGTAAACAAGTTGGAACTAAATAACGTTACTTCATACCCTAATTCTTTCAACCCGTTGATGACCAACAAGCATCGTCTATCCGAGGCATATCGCGGCGGATAAACATAATTTTGGTAGGCAACTAGCGCTTTTTTAGGCAAGGGTTCTTTGGGGTTTGACTCTGCCCGATCGGGTGATTGTTTGTTGGCGTTTAAATCGCCTTTTTCTAAAATTTTATATATAAAATACCGCAGGTCATCCGGGCTGATTTCTTTTCTCAAGTCAAGCTTCTGTTCTGCTGCTATAAGATTAAATAACTCCGAATTTTGAAAAGCCAGGGTTTCAATAAAATCCGCTCGAACTTGTTCTTTGACATACTCATCTACTTGGTTGGATTTTAGCACCACATCAAGTAGGTCTTTTACTAAACCAGAATAGGGCTTCTGCCTTTTTAACTTGGCTTGTTTTACCTCTTCTAAAGACCCTTGACTTTCGTGCAGTCGATAAAAAAATAAAGGTTCATCTATTTTAGCAAATTCGCCCAATAAATTGAGTTCCTGCAAAATAATTACATCCGCACCATACTTATCTAGCAGTAAATTTGTTTTGAGGAGTGCCCCCCGCCGAATTAAGCTATAAATCGTGTACCAACCTGCTTTGGCAATGAGCTGATGACTTCTCTGCACCAAATTCATCCCCACAGTGGCTACATTTTTTTTCTGAGGATGAGATGTCCAGTCGGTTTTCACGCTCCCTTTTTCATCGATGAAAACCACTTCACTACAGCACAGTACAGCCTTGGGGTTATTTTCTAATCCCTCGACACATTTCCCAATAAATTTTCTCTCCCAAAAATCATCATGGGCAGCCCACATAAAGTATTTACCGTTAGAGAGTTCAAATACTTTATTAAAATTATTGGTTGACCCAATATTGTCGGAATTTCTGTAATATTGAATCCGGCTATCTTTCCCGGCATATTCCTGACAAATTTCGGGGGTATTGTCTGTAGAGGCATTGTCGGAAATAATCAATTCAAAGCAAGCGTAATCCTGTGCCAGCAGTGAATCTAGTGCTTGCCGCAGGTAGCGATCGCCGTTGTACACCGGCATTCCAATACTGACTAACGGTTGATTCTCTTGCATCTACTTTCCCTCTCTTCTTTGACTGATTATTTTCTGTACAACCACGCCCCAGGCCAATGAGTGACATTTTCCGTTAATTCACTCTCATTAAACGGCCAAATCGGTGGTTTTAATCCAAACTCGGGATGCTTTTGTGCAAACTCTGCTGCCGCCGCTTTTGGGTTATCCCAGCTCCATTCTTGATGACCGCGCGGAACGTCAGTCAGGTCCTCCATAATGCCATCAGTTGCCACCAAATACGAGCCAGGAGTTACCAAATCGCAGTACGCTTCTAATTCGGCTAAAACATGCTGCTTGGTGTGGCATGAATCGAGAATCACCATAACAACTTCCCCGGGGCGAATTAGGGATTTCACTTTATCAACGATCGCCGCTTCTATCGAACTTCCTTCTACCAGCGTAATCAGAGGAAACAGTTCGTGTTCTTCAATCGCTTTTCGATTATGCGGTCGAATCTCGATATCAATCCCGATGACCCGTCCTTTGCCCATCGCTTTACATAAACTGGCATAGTAAATCAGCGACCCCCCATGCGCCACGCCGGTTTCTATAATAACATCCGGTTTGACCGCATAAATCGCTTCCGATATGCGAATCATATCTTCGGGCAACTGAATTATCGGTCTTCCCATCCAGCTAAAGGTATAGGTATATTTTTGGTTCCAGCCAACTTTCAACCATTCGCGCGAAATCAATTCAAAGGCTTCTTTAGAATAAAGGTTAAGACATCTCTGAAAGCCCTCTACTTCTTCAATCAGTTCTCTGGTTTCTGTATCTATGATTAATTTCATTACTCTACGCTAATTAATTCCTCTCGTGTTTTCCACCAAGCCATTGTTTCTTCTAATCCCGTGGTTAAATCGTATGTTGGTTGCCAGCCAACCTCTCGGGTCAACCGCCGAATGTCTGCCACCAGTAAGGGGGGGTCGTTGGCAGAAGCGCGAATCGCTCCGAGTTCGATCGCTTCGGGCCGATTCAGCTTTTGCGCGATGTTTTCGATTATATCCTTTAATGCCACGGGTTTTCCCGAAGCGATGTTAAGCGCACCGACAACCTGACTCTCTAACAGAGTAACAAACGCATCTGCCACGTCTTTAACGTAGAGGAAATCGCGAATTTGATTGCCATGAGAGCAACGGGCGGTTTTTCCTTGCAGTAGGGAACGAATTACGTAAGGAACCAGGCGATCGCCTGGTTCGCGATCGCCGTAAGCAAAAAATATCCGTCCCCACGCGGCACTCATTTCCACTTGTTTGGCAAATGCCAAAACCATATTTTGTAAGGAGTTTTTACAAATTCCATAAACGGTACTCGGTAACAGGGGGGTCACTTGCTCCGAACAGTACCCATAATTCCAATCGTACTCGGCGCAAGTGCCTGCTATGACCACTCGCTGTCCCCCATTTCGGCGAAATTCCTGCAACAAATGCAAACTCGCTTGCACCCATCGAAAATTTTCCAGGGAGGTCCAGTATTTTCCCGGTACGGCATACCACGCCAAGTGCAATAGGTGACTCGGTTTCACTTTCTCCATTAACTCAGAAACTTGCGAGCTATCTAACAAATTTACTTGATACCAATAGCAGCCTCCAGAATCTTTTCCTACCTCTTTTGAAGACACCGCATGAACTTCATATCCCTTGGCTAATAATAAAGGCAAACAGGGGGTTCCGATAAATCCAGTTCCGCCGGTTACTAATACTCTTTTCATCCCCTAAAATCTTCGTATTGGCAATCTCTTGGCGAGATAATTCGCTTCCCCGTTTCAGGCCATTTTATGCCAAAAGCGGAATCGTTCCACCTCACGCCTCGACCCGATTCGGGATGATAAAATTCGGACATCTGATAGAATACCTCGCTGTTATCTTGCAAAGTTTGAAACCCATGCGCGAATCCTTCGGGAATGTAAGCCATTCGGCGGTTTTCTTCTGTCAGTTCCACCGCTACCCACTGTTTGAAAGTCGGCGATTCTGGACGCATATCTATCATTACATCATAAATCGCGCCTCGGGTACATCGGACTAATTTCGCCTCTTCATAGGGTTTGATTTGATAGTGCATCCCTCGCAGGGTTCCCTTTTTGTTGTTAAAGGATAGACTGCACTGGACTAACTGGGAATTTAAGCCCCGTTTTTTAAATTCTTCTTGGCACCACGTCCGGGCAAAAAATCCCCGCTCGTCTGCTAATCGTTCGGGTTCGATGATGTATGCGCCTTTCAGTTTCGTTTCGGTAAAAATCATGGCAGATAAACTGGAAAATTATCGAACCTTATCAGACTATTTTTAACTCGGGAATGGGAATAATAAACCGACCACCAAGCTGTCGATACTCGGCTTGTTGTTCGAGGATTTCTTCGGCAAAATTCCAGGTTAATAATAGGACGTAATCTGGCATTTTTTGGGTCAGAATTTTGGGGGGATAAATGGGCAGATGAGTTCCCGGGGTGTAGTGTCCTTGTTTGATGGGGCTGCGGTCTACGACGAAATCGAGGGTTTCTTTACCGAGGCCAAAGTAATTGAGTAGGGTGCTGCCTTTAGCGGAAGCTCCATAAACGGCTATGGTTTTATTTTGATTTTTTAAATCGCGCAGCAGGGACAGAATTTTATCCCGTTGATGTTCGACTTCTCGGGCAAATTTCTGGTAAATTTCCCGGGAGTTGACGCCCCAGTTTGCTTCCTGTTGAAGCAGTTGGGAAACGCGGGTCGATCGCGCGTCTTTGCCTGCTGCTTTTTTGGCAACAAACAGCCGCAATGAACCGCCGTGAATGGGCAGTTGTTCCACATCCACAACGTTCAGTCCGTGCCGCTGAAATAGTCCATCGAGAGCGGTGAGAGAAAAATAACAGAGATGTTCGTGATAGATGGTATCAAATTCTACTCCTTCGATTAACTCTTTCACGTAGGGAACTTCTATCACCGCGATTCCCCGGTCTTTGAGCAGTAAATTCATGCCTGCCACAAATCCATTTAAGTCAGCCACATGGGCGAGGACGTTATTGGCGTGAATGATATCGGCTTTTTCTCCCCGGGTTATCAATTCCTGCGCTAATTCTGTGCCAAAAAACTCGCTAATGGTGCGAATTCCTCGCTGTTTTTGAGCAATTTTGGCAATGTTTTCTGCGGGTTCTATGCCGAGGACGGGGATGCCTTGTTGCTGATAATATTGCAGCAGGTAGCCGTCATTGCTGGCAATTTCCACGGCGAGGCTGTGGCGGTGTAAATGGCGATCGCCTATCAATCGCTTGACGAGACTTTCGGCATGACGCAAGACGGTATCGGAAAAGGAAGAAAAGTAAACGTAATCCCGAAATAGCTGCTCGGGCGGCAGGGTTTCGGTAATCTGCACCAAGGTGCAGTGGGGGCAAAATGCCAGATCGAGGGGATAAGTGGGTTCGGGTTGGTTGAGTTGTTCGGCGGTAAGCAAGGCATTGGCGAGGGGAGTTTTGCCCAAAGACAGAACCAATTCTAGCTCAGTTTTCCCGCAGGAACGACAAGCAAAATTAGGCATTTGCCGCACCTCCTGTTGCAGACCCCAGAAAATTTTTGTACCATTCAATCGTGTGCTGCAATCCTTCTTCGAGGGAGAATAACGGATGCCAATTTAACAGTTTTCTGGCTTTAGCCGCACTTAAGGATTGATAGCGAATTTCGTTGGTCGCTTCCCCGCGAATTTCTGGCTCTAAATCCGAACCCATTAAGCTTAAAATTCGATTGACTAATTCGAGAACTGTCACCTGAGTTTCATTAGAAAAATTGAAGGCTTGACCGCTCAAGTCGGGGTTGTGGGCGAGTTCCTCGGCGAGGAGGGTGTAGGCGGCGGCCCCATCTTCGACGTAGAAGTAGTCTCGGATGTAGTGTCCGTCGGATCGGATGATGGGGCGATCGCCACGCAATACTGCTCGAATGGTTCCCGGGACGAGGCGGTTCCAATTCAAATCACCGCCGCCATAAAAGTTACCACAACGGGTAATTGCCACGGGCAAATCATAGGTTTTGGCATACGCTTGGGCAATGAGATCGGCACAGGATTTGCTGACATCATAGGGATGACACCCGAGGAGGGGGGTTTCTTCGTCGTAGGGAAGTTGTCGGGCTTCGCCATAGGCTTTATCTGAGGAGGCGAGGACGATGTGCTCGACGGTGGGGCTGTGCCGACAAGCTTCTAATAACGACCAAGTGCCTGCAATGTTGGTCTCGAAGGTGGAAATGGGATTGCGGTTGGCGATCGCTACGATGGTTTGTGCGGCCAAATGAATCACTGTGTCGATTTCGTATTCTCCCAAAATCCGCTCTAACAGCATCCGATCTTGTACGTCTCCACGCACCACTTTCACCTTCTCGATCGCTTGACTGCTGACCAGTTCGCTTTGCGGTACCCAATCGCGCACTAGACAAACCACATCAGCTCCCAATTCTATCAGTCGCTTCACCAACCAACCGCCCACTAAACCCGTACCACCAGTAACGAAGGTGGGACGATTCTGCCAAAAGTGATTTGCCGCTATCTTTGTTATTCCCATACTTTCCACGGTGGATTTCCACTTTGCCAAAGGCTTTCCAACAGTCGCACGTCGCGCAGGGTGTCCATACATTGCCAGAAACCCTCGTGGCGATAGGCAGCCAATTGCCCTGCTTGTGCTAAGCGTTCCAATCCTTGGGCTTCTAAACTGCTATTATCTCCCTCCAAATACTCAAAAATGCCTGGTTCTAATACCAGAAACCCCCCATTAATCCACCCTTCTCCAATTTGTGGTTTTTCGGTGAATTTCCCCACTAAATCGCCGTCAAAAATAATCCCCCCAAATCGGGCGGGCGGGCGCACGGCGGTTAAGGTTGCCAGTCGTCCTCTAGACCGATGAAACTCCAGTAACTCGTTTAAATTGATGTCACTGACGCCATCGCCGTATGTTACCATAAATGTTTCTTTTTTCAACCAAGGCTGCAAGCGCTTCACTCGACCCCCTGTCAGGGTGTTCAATCCGCTTTCTATCAGGTGGACGGTCCAATCTTCGCATTGATTCTGATGAACTTTAACCTTGCCTTTGGCCAGATTAACGGTCATACTGCCGTTCAAGGCGTAGTAATCCAAAAAATAGCGCTTGATGACTTCCCCTTTATAGCCTAAGGCAATGAAAAATTCCTTCAACCCGTAGTGGGCATAAGATTTCATAATGTGCCAGAGGATGGGTCGCTCACCAATTTCGACCATTGGTTTGGGCTTAACTTCGGTTTGTTCGGCGAGGCGCGTGCCTAAACCCCCGGCGAGAATGATGACTTGCATCGAACCTATTGCTTGCGACAATGACTTCGGTTGTTGAAAAATTTCGTATTCGCTCGTTTCGCTGATTCCATTGCTGAAGTTTCTAACTCGGAGAATTTGCGCTTCATTTTCTCGGCAATGTTAGTCTGGACGCGCGAATACAGTGGGTATTACTCGGTGGGCGATCGCATCAGAGAGCATCCGTTTTTCTGAACCTACACTGCTCTACCTTTCTCTCATGGGCTTTTCCTTAAATCGAGAAAAAATAGCGACGAAAAGTCGATTTTGCCATCGCCTTCCCGAGGTTCTCTCTACCCCACTCGCTCTAAATATTCGTGGATATCTTCGCGGATCCGCGTCAGTTCGGCTTCGGTGCTGATGCGGATGCGATCGTCGCGCAGGGTAATCAGCACTTTGGCGGAAAAGGGGGTGGGGTAAATATTCGGATTGCAGAAAATCTCTAAAAAAACCTCCCCGGTATGCCGATATTCCATCGGTTGCTGCGGTTGGGGTCTGCCACCGCCGGCCCCGGGTGCGGCAAAAGCAGCGATCGCTTTTAACCGCTGCATCAAGTCGTCCAGGGCTTCTTTTAATTCCCTGGCGGCTTCTGGGGTAAAGCGAAAGGACACCGATCCTTCGCCTAAATTTAGCGTTAACTGAGAATCAGACATGAACCATTCTTGTAAATACCCTGCTACTTTATCCTACTGGGGAATGGGAACACTGTTGCGCCTAATCTCCTGAATCTCCAAATGTCGTACAATCTTCTTAGCTGTGGAGGACAAACTTGTGGCGACAGATAATCGTGCGGAAGTTCGCAAGGTTCTGCTGATCACCCTAGCCCTGAATCTGGTGGTGATGGCGATTAAAGCGGTGGTGGGAACCCTGACGGGTTCTCTGAGTCTGCTGGCTGATGCATTGCACAGCGTCACCGATAGCGCCAATAATGTTTTGGGTCTGGTGACGAATCACTGGGCTTCGCCTCAACCCGATCGCGAACATCCCTACGGACACCAAAAGTTCGATGCTTTGGGCGCTTTGGGCATTGCGGCTTTTTTGGGGGTGGCCTGTTTTGAAATCCTCCAAGGTGCGGTCGATCGCATCTTTTCTGAGAGCAAGTCGGTGAATATTTCCCCGGGTCAGTTGTGGATCCTCCTGGTGGTCCTGGGTATCAATATTTTTGTGGCATTCTACGAACGTCGTGTGGGTCAGCGCATCGGGAGCAGTATTCTGGTCGCTGATGCCAAACATACCATGAGCGATGTCTGGGTGACGATTCTGGTGATTGCTGGGTTGATTGGGGTTTGGCAAGGACGAGTTCACGATTTGCCTGAGTTACAATGGCTCGATATCGTCCTGGCTTTCCCGGTGGCGCTGCTGGTGTTTCGCAGTGGGTGGGAGGTGTTGCAGGAAAATCTTCCTTGGTTGGTGGATGAGGTGGCGATCGCCCCGGAAGCCGTTCACGCGATCGCTATGCAGGTTCCCGAGGTGATTAACTGTCACGATATCGCCTCTCGCGGAATGGTGGGACGTCAGGTGTTTATCGAAATGCATATGGTGGTGGATGCCCATGACGTGAAAACTGCCCATGAAATTACCGAAAAAGTGGAAGCCCTTCTCTCGGCTAAATTCTCCCCCGCCCGGATTTTAATCCACATCGAACCCCCAAGCTACCAATCCGAAAGCATTGGTTATGCTTCCAATCCGGATCGCAAACCCGATTAACTCCCTCCCCCAAATGCACTTTCCCTGTCTCCTCTGCATGATTCTGTTCGCATAAATTTAGCAGTTTTCCACAGAAACGCAGACTTTTCCACAGCTCTAACCGGGGTTTTCCACAACCGCGATCGCCCTTTTTTATCCCCGCCATCCATCCAAACCCCGCTGACCTTTCTCCCCTTTTCGAACACCACGGATGGCTTTTGCGTTTTCCATTGTCCCAGAGGCGATAAATCGCGTCTCTACCAGCGGGGTAGTCGGAAGCTTCTCTAACCCGATCGTTGAAAAACGGTATAAGCCTTTTATCTTAACCTTTCCCCTTCGCCAATAGCCAGCGGCAAGCGGTTTGAAAAATTCTTTTGTATATTAAAAGGTGCCGTTATCCCCTAACCAGTGCGTACCGATGACTCCTCTGTCATTCTTAACCGATCGCGTTGCTGTGCTGGCAACGAAGCACCACAAGGAGCAAGCGATCGCTCCGCTTTTGCATCGGCAATTCAACCTGCAAGTTATCGTTCCTCCAGAGTTCGATACCGATGCGTTCGGCACGTTCACCCGGGAGGTGAAACGTCTCGGCACCCAAATCGAAGCGGCTCGATTGAAAGCAAAAAAAGCAATGTCTTTGACGGGAGAAACCCTCGCTCTCGCCAGTGAAGGCACCTTTGGCCCTCATCCCGCTATCCCCTACATCCCGCACAATCGCGAAATCATTCTGTTACTCGATACCGCTAACGATTTAGAAATTATCGCTGAAGAAGTCTCCACAGAAACCAACTACGCTCATCAGCTTGTTTCTACCCCCGAACAAGCCTATTCTTTCGCTCAAAGCGTTGGCTTCCCAGACCATGCTTTGGTGGTGATTGTCGGGGATGCCGCGCGCGGTGACGGGGAAATTATCAAGGGAATTACCACTGAAGAACAACTCTTTGAGGCAGTGGAATTTGCCCGGAAACGCTCTTCTGATGGTCGGGTTCATCTGGAAACTGATATGCGGGCAATGTACAATCCCACGCGCATGAAGGTTATCGCAAAAGCAACTGAGAATTTAATTCAAAAGCTGCACCAATTTTGCCCGCAATGTTCTTGGCCTGGATTTGATGCGATCGCCCGCCAACCGGGTTTACCCTGCCAACTTTGCCAGCTTCCCACTCCCCTGACGCGATCGCTGATTTATCACTGCCAAAAATGTGGCTTGCGCGAAGAAAAGCTCTATCCCGATGGCCGCCAAACTGCCGACCCTACCTACTGCCACTACTGCAATCCCTAGCAAGTCTGGCAGGTCTTAACCCCGATCGATCGCCTTTCCGGAATTTATACCGATGGGAGGATGCGACCAAAACATCATCCCTGGTATCACTAAATACAGTTACATCAATGGCAAAAGGAGATTTAATCTTGGCAAATCTGACTCAAGAAAAATGCTCGGCGTGCAATAAGGATTCTAAACCGATCTCTCAAGAAGAAATCGCCGAACTCAAACCGCAAGTTCCCGAGTGGAATATCAAAGAAGTGGACGGCCAATCTCGTCTGGAACGCACTTACAAATTGGACAATTTTAAACAGGCCCTCGATATGACCAACAAAGTTGGCGAACTTGCCGAGTCAGAAGGGCATCACCCCGCTTTGTTGACCGAGTGGGGGAAGCTTACTGTGACTTGGTGGACTCACGCAATTTCGGGTTTGCACCGCAATGATTTTATCATGGCCGCCAAAACCGATAATCTGGCCTCTTAAGTTTTCCTCCCCTCGGAATTCCCCATCGGGTGGGCAATGCCTACCCGATGGCTTAGGTGGGCTGGGAAAATGGCGATCGCACTTGACAAGGGAAATGAGCATCGGGTAAAATCTAGCTGATGGTGCATCCAGGACGTTAATGCAATGCATAGCTTGCTTAACTGCCCTGCCTGCACCATCGAGTTTCACCTCCTATTTTATCATT
>NZ_JAYFEQ010000807.1:0-223 GCF_055795085.1 Phormidium sp. CCY1219
AGGACATAAAAGCAATGCGTAAATTGCTTTTATGTCCTGCCCCGGCCAACGAGCTTTACCCTCATTATATCCCCTCTAAAAAAAAATGGCAACCTTTTTTTGCACAAAATGTTGCGCGGTTAAATTGTTGCCTGGGTTGACAAAAGATATGGGCATCGGGTATAATGAAACCGTAGGGGCAGGCAGGACATAAAAGCAATGCGTAAATTGCTTTTATGTCCTG
>NZ_JAYFEQ010000808.1:0-5342 GCF_055795085.1 Phormidium sp. CCY1219
TTTAGGCTGGTCAGGTGGTTAGAAGTACAAGCCCCTGGCTTTAGACATGGGGTTGGTTTCTACGGAGTCCCTGACCGGATTATTTTACTATTTTCCCACTTTCGGACAGCGTTTTACCTTAAGAAAAGATTAACTTTGTCGCAAAAACTCCACCTTTGGTAAGAGCGGGTCTTCCACCAGAGCAATCCCCGTAAAGCCCCAGCGGTTGAGAATTCCTTTGAGCTGAATGCCCGGAATGGATTCCACCGCAAAGCGATCGCTCACGTCAGCCCCATACTTATTCAGATATCCCAAAGCGTCAAACTGCTCGCGAAATAGGAGCAGATAGCCCGCATCAGCGATTTCCTCCCGTTCCCCGCGCTCCGGATGCGCCGCCAGATAGCTGCCATCCTCTCGCTTTCGAATTAGGTAATAAACTTGAGAAAACATCCGCTTTTCTTCTATCGTTTGCTTGGGTTTCTGGTCAGAAATACAAGGATTTTCATCCCTGCAAAAAACAAAATCAACCTTATTTGAGATTTTCCAACTTGATGCGCGGGTCGATAGCTTTCAGCCACAAATCGGCCAGCAGATTGCCCAAAATCAGCATAACTGCCCCCATCATCAAACTCGCCATCACCAGATAGATATCTTGACTTCGCACTGCATCCAAAATCAGGCGTCCGAGTCCCGGCCAATTAAAGAAAAATTCCGCAATAAACGCGCCACTTAACAAGCTGGCAAATTCAAATCCGAGAATGGTAATTAAGGGATTCACCGCATTGCGGAGGGCGTGAACGTAAATCACCCGATTTTCCGGCAATCCTTTTGCCCGGGCGGTTTGGATGTAGTCTTGACGCAGCACGTCGAGTAACTCGCCGCGCGTGATGCGCTGCAACCCGGCAAAACTGGTAATCGATAGGGCGAGGGTGGGCAAAATCATGTGCCACCCAATATCGATAATTTTGCCCAAGGGAGAGAGTTGAGCGTGGTAAATGCTGGTCATGCCCCCCACGGGAAACAGGGGAGTGGTATTCAGAGCAAACAGCAGCAATAACAAGGCAGTGATAAAGCTAGGAAACCCCTGCCCGGTGTAGCTGAGGGTTCGCAGGATGCGATCGAGCCAGTGATTTTGCTTGACAGCGGCGAGGATTCCCAGGGGGATGGCGATCGCCCAAGTCAGCACCAACGAAGAAATCGACAGCAGCAGAGTATTGAAAATCCGCTCCCACAACAGTTCCGTCACCGGTCGCTGATATTTGAAACTCATGCCAAAATCAGCTTGGGTGATAATCCGAGTCAACCATCGCCAATATTGCGCGATCGGCGGTTGATTCAGACCGAATCGTTCCGTGTACATTTCTAGGGTTTCCGGCGAGATTTGCGGATTTTGGCGTAAGGTATCGAGGTAATCCCCCGGTGCCAGTTGAATAATGGCAAAACTGAGCGCCGATGCTAAAAATAACGTTAATACCGCCTGCAATAACCGCTTGACGACGTAAAAAAACGTCTCGCTTTGGAAAATAAAGAGCGATCGTTGCAAGAGTTGTTCGAGGCGTTGCCGAACCGAGGATGCTTTTGTCGAAGTCATAAACCTTGCCGAGGTGGGGTTACGGAAAAGCGCGGCGGGCGAATCGCCCATTGCAAGGCACGCATCAATCCGGGTGGATTGAGCGCGCGATTCGCCATTAGAAAACAGCCAAAGCGCCCGGTTATTAATACTCTACCAAAGACACGATCGGCACGTCGGGCAGTTGTTGCCGCCCGTTGAGCGCTTTGAGTTCAACGACAAAGCAAAATGCCACCAATTCAGCCCCCGCTTGTTCCAGTAACTTTGCCGTAGCGCAAGCAGTACCCCCAGTGGCGATTAAATCGTCTACGATCAAAACTCGGGTTCCCGGTTCGATCGCATCTTTGTGCATATCTAGGCGATCGGTCCCGTACTCCAACTGGTACTCGATGGAGTGACAGGGGGCGGGCAGTTTGCCCGGTTTGCGAACCGGGATAAAGCCGGCATTGAGTTGATAGGCTAAAGGCACCCCAAACAAAAACCCCCGCGACTCCATCCCCACGATGTAGTCCGGTTTGAAAGGCTTGCACTTTTCGCTCATCGTGTCAATCGTGTAACGGACTCCCTCTGGATCCCGCAGGAGGGTAGTGATATCCCGAAACAGGATTCCCGGTTTGGGAAAATCGTGGATGTCACGAATCAGAGATTTAAGATCCATACTTGAACTTGTCGGGTTGAGATGGCATGGGGTAAATCTAGAGGAAATCTACCCACTGTCGGTGAGCGATCGCCCCTTCCCGATGACCCTACCTTACTGTATCAAGCTTTTTGCCCTTTTTTCCCTCTCCCCCGATGCCACCGTCAGGCAGGCGTTGCGGCGGGCGCATGGCGCAAAAGTCCCCTTGACTCCTGCCCCGCTCATCCTGGGTACCCTCGGTGCAAGGCTACCGCCTCAATCTTCTCAATTCTCCCCTTGGCACCATCCCGAAGGCCAGAGGGTCTAGAATTTTAAAAGGAGGCTCCGGACGCTCTAAAATCCGATCGGCAAATTATATACGCCAAATGTTTATATTTTTTGGGGTTTTGCCCCCTATTGCTACAATTATTGATTTGTTTGTCCGTAGAGTTGGATTGTCGTTTTCTCAATGGGAAACGGCAACTGCAAGGGAAAATGACCGGAAGTGTCAATCCTAAACTACAAGCCAACCTATTGCAGTGATTCCGATTTGACCACAGCCTCCTTGCCCTCCCTGTAGATCCACACCGGACTTAAGTATGAATGCTCCCGTAAGCGTAATGCAAACCAACACTGTAGCCGACCAAACCACCACTCCGATTTTAGAGAACTTGCCCGACCCCCCCGGCTTTTCCGGGGAGGGTTGTCCCCGCCGCGCCCGGATGCAAATCGATTTATTATTATTGGCGATCGAAGCATTGGATCTTCACGGATCGCAAGCGATTCTGGCGGTTGCCAAAGAAGAGCAGTTACAAGGGGTGATTCAAAATCGCGTATTTCTGTGGATTCTTCGCAGTACCAATCCCCTGCGGCGGTTCAGTCAGCGGCGTGCGCTAAAATTGCAAGAAGGGAAAGCCCTCGTGGCGATCGCTAGCATTTTAGCCACTCGTCGGTTAAAAACCACTATCCGCCAATTGCTCGCCGACTACGAGCAATTGCAACAAAAGCAGATTCCCCTCGAACATCACCTGCGACTCTCCAATTATCTCGAACGCTTTCGCGCTCACTTTCGCAGTCGGATGAACCCTCGTCGCGCTGGGGTGGTGGCTTATAGCACCAATGAAAAATTAAACGCCCTGGCAATCGAATTGCTGGGCGAATTGTTATTTTGTACCGGAACAGCCGGAATGCAACGGTTGTGGTTTAGTTTGTTTGATGGAGAAGTTGAGTGAGCATTCAACGAGAATATCAGCTACCAAATTGCAAGCTGCTTTTAGAAGGATTGAGTGACCCGCAAGCGGATGGCGATCGCCACGACGCCGGATCCGTGATGTCGGTTTTAGTCAATGCCGAGTTCTATCTCGGTACCCGCGATCGCCCCCTCTCTGGCGGCGTAGAATTTTTTCAAAGTTTAGTCAGTGCAGTCAGTAACTACGCCCAAGAATTTCTCAGTGGGGTCCATCGTCACTCCTTGACCCCCGCATTGCCCGAATCCCCGAACGGTTCCACCGCCCCGGTGCAATTGCAAAAGATCGCTCAAAATTCGCACCGCTTGATCGTCCACCCCCCCAACTCCCACAACAGCACCCCAATCCAAATCGATTTATCCACGGTGCAGTTGTTCGATTTAGTCGAAGCGGTGGATCGATTCTTCGCCGATCCGCAAACCTTGCCTCAAATGGGGCTACAGTTACAACCTGTTACCAAAACTGAAGCGAAAAACCAACAACCACTCGCCGAACGCGCCCTGCCCGCCGCAGTGGGCGTCTCCAGTCTCGCGGTGGCGGCCCTGGCATTGTTCCTCATGCCCATGCCAGAAGTTCAACGCCCCATAGAACCGGTGCCGGAAGAAGCGCGGGACGAATCCGGGGCGTTGGTCAATCCCACGGCAAGTGGCGAAGGGACTGCCAATCCCGCCCCCAACGGCACCCCGCCTTCTGCTGCTGAATTAGAAACCTCGTTACAAAACACCCGCGAAATTACCGATGCGGACCAGTTGAGCGCTTTGCAAGAACAACTCTCCAACGAAATCGATCGCGCTTGGACCCCCGACCTCACCTTTGACGAGAATTTAGTTTATCACGTCACTGTGGGGCGCGATGGGGCAATTTTGGGCTACCGCGCCGAAAATGAAGCCGCTCAGAACTACGATGGGGAAACCCCCTTGTTCTACCTGGTTTACATTCCCATGCAAGGCGGTTCGGTCACAGACCAGGAAATTGCCTCGTTCCGCGTCGAGTTTACTTCCGATGCACAACTGAATGTGGAGCCTTGGGAGAATACCCCCGCTGAGGAAACCTCTGGGGTGACCCCAGAAACCAACCGGGCGCGCCCTGTGGCGGTGAATTCCCTCCCGGAAATCGAGAATCGCGCCTTGCTCGAACAGTTGCAAGACAGTCTCTACTCCAGTATCGATCGCCTCTGGACTGAGGATCCGCAGTTCGATGGGGAACTGTTATATCGGGTTTGGTTGGCCCGCGATGGGGCGATCGTGGATTACGAACCGCAAAATTCCTCGGCCCAAAATTATCTGAATCAAACTCCCCTGGAAAACCTCCATCAGCCCACCGCCGGGGTGGAACGCAATCAGTCCGGCGGCGTCCTCCAAGAACCCCTCGCCCCTTTTCGCGTGGTGTTTACTCCAAACGGAATCCTGCAAGTTAGTCCCTGGAATGGATACCGTTGAGCCATTCTGTAGGGTGGTCTCGGGCCACCCTACAACCACTTGCCAAAACTTGCTTGGCATCAGCGGCGATATTAATCGTTTGCTCCCCCAGATATTGCAATGCGTAAATTGCTTTTATGTCCTGCCCCGGCCAACGAGCTTTACCCTCATTATATCCCCTCTCAAAAAAAAATGGCAACCTTTTTTTGCACAAAATGTTGCGCGGTTAAATTGTTGCCTGGGTTGACAAAGATATGGGCATCGGGTATAATGAAACCGTAGGGGCAGGCAGGACATAAAAGCAATGCGTAAATTGCGTAAGTTTCCTGCCCCAGCCAACGAGCTTTACCCTCATTATATCCCCTCTGAAAAAAAATGGCAACCTTTTTTTGCACAAAATGTTGCGCGGTTAAATTGTTGCCTGGGTTGACAAAAATATGGGCATCGGGTATAATGAAACCGTAGGGGCAGGCAGGACATAAAAGCAATGCGTAAATTGCTTTTATGTCCTG
>NZ_JAYFEQ010000809.1:0-29788 GCF_055795085.1 Phormidium sp. CCY1219
CAGCTCAAAAGAGAGTTCTACGCTTTGCAGCAGCGCTACAACCAACTGTCGTTCGAGATGGCAAGAAACGAGCAGAAAATGAAATACACCGACAATACGACCTTAGTGGCCAAGGTAATGGTGTTAGAGCAGCAGTTGGAGGAGGCAAATCGGGCGTTGGAAGAAAAGACAGAGCAACCGAGACCCCTCACCGTTGGCAGCTACGTGCGAATTGTCAAGCACCGAGCACAACGATATCGCCACTGTATTGGTCAAATCCTGCAAGAGTTTGGGACAGATCGGTTTAAGGTGCGGCTTTCTGGTCAGCGGGTAGCGATTATTTGCCAAGAGGAACAACTCGAATTGGTGAATGTGTTTTTGCCTCCTGCGGATGAATATTTGACGCGAGAGGAGGTTGCGGAGGAAATCGAGGCGGTTTCGTCAGAAAAGCAATTAGAAATCGAGCAACTGCAAGACTCGTTGAAAAAGGCCAAGGTTGCGATCGCGCGTTATAAAGACCCCGGGCAAAACCCCATGATGTTGCGCTGGCAAGAGAAGATTGCCCAGATGAATGCCAAACTCTATGACGCCCAAAAGGAATTAACGCAATTGAAGCAGGAGAACCAAGAACTCAAAGCGCAATTGGAGGGGGAGTCGTCCCGGGTGGGTGAAATGCAAGGCACCAGGACTGACGCGACATAGCAACAGATTTGCAAGAGGAATCGGGGATAAAGTGGGATCCCCAAAAACAGCAATCGCCACCTGGGGGGGGTGGCGAAATGGTTTGGTGAAGAAGAAAATTAGGATAAATCGGTTTGAGGGAAGAATGTCGAGTTCTGTCCGTGGGAGATTGACTTACCCGATCGCGAGAATTAGAGAACCGTAGAGACTTCATCCACCACTTGAATGCGTCCCCGGTACAGAGAGCGCAGGAGGCGATCGAGGCAGAAGCGGTCTTCTTCGCAGAGGGTTTCATCCATGATGGCAGCCATCAGACCGTAGCGATCGGCTTGGGTGATGGAACGAGTGTCTTTGACAGTGGCGAGTAATTCAGAGATGGCACCGGGGAGAAGTTGGATGGAAGGCATAGGACTGTTTTGAACTCGACATCTTTATCTTCGCCCAGTTTCCCCAGATAGACCGTGATTCAAAGGCAGAGGCCATTGTGATAATCCTGGGGGACCGGATGTGACGATCTCAGTAGTATCCCTGTGACTGCGATCGCAATTGAAAAGTTCTCCTCCTGCGCCTCCCATTCGCAGCACCCACCGCCGCCCGGGGGCGGGAGGGCAGTTCGCACCGGACAACTGCTCAGGCTACACCCTCGCCACCGCCCCGGAATCGAATAAGCATTTATCCTTACTTATGGTTCATATTCGTTATTCTTACGTAACGGACCTTTTCAAAACTTCACATCGCTTAATAAACTGTAAAGGACAGCGATAAGTATTTATTCTCATCTATGCTAAACCTTGCGTTTCCTTGGCTAACCGCTATTATTCTTCTTCCGCTCGTCGCTTCCTTAGCGATTCCCGTCCTGCCCGATAAAGACGGTAAAACCGTGCGTTGGTATGCGCTCGGCGTGGGGCTGGCGGACTTAGCGCTGAGTATTTTTGCGTTTTGGCGGCATTATAACTTACACGATCCCAACTACCAACTGGTGGAAAGCTACGCCTGGGTGCCGCAACTGGGACTGAACTGGACCGTGGCGGTGGATGGCATTTCCATGCCCCTAGTCGTGTTAACCGGACTGGTCACCACCCTGGCCATCTTTGCCGGTTGGAACGTCACCTACAAGCCGCGCTTATTTTACTTCCTGATGCTGGCTCTGTACAGCGCCCAGATGGGAGTGTTTGCGGCGGGGGACATGCTGCTGTTCTTCTTAATGTGGGAACTGGAACTGGTTCCGGTTTACCTGCTGATTTCGATTTGGGGCGGACCGAAGCGTCGCTATGCTGCTACTAAATTTATCCTCTACACCGCATTAGCCTCGATCTTCATTTTGGTGGGAGCCTTGGCAATGGCGTTCTATGGCGATACCGTCACCTTTGACATGGCGCAACTGAGTGCCAAGCATTATCCGATCGCCCTGGAATTGGTTCTCTATGCGGGTTTACTGATTTCCTTTGGCGTCAAACTGCCGATTTTCCCGCTGCACACCTGGCTTCCGGACGCTCACGGCGAAGCATCTGCCCCGGTTTCGATGGTTTTGGCAGGGGTGCTGCTGAAAATGGGCGGGTACGCTTTAATCCGGATGAATATCGAAATGCTGCCCAACGCTCATCTGTTTTTTGCTCCCGTGTTAGCTATTTTGGGCGTGGTGAATATTGTCTATGGCGCGCTCACCGCATTCGGACAGCAAAATCTGAAGCGTCGTTTGGCTTGTTCTTCGATTTCCCATATGGGCTTCGTGCTGATTGGAATTGCTTCGTTAACCGAATTGGGAATTAGCGGGGCGGTGCTGCAAATGCTGTCTCACGGTTTGATTGCGGCGGCGTTGTTCTTCCTCTCTGGCGTGACCTACGAACGGACTCATACGTTGATGATGGACAAAATGGGTGGAATGGCCAAATCCATGCCGAAAGTGTTTGCCCTGTTCACGGCGGGTGCGATGGCGTCTCTGGCGTTGCCCGGAATGAGCGGTTTTGTCAGCGAGTTGACGGTGTTTTTGGGCATGGCCTCGAGTTACGCTTACAGCAGCATCTTTAAAGTGGTGGTGATTTTCTTAGCGGCGGTGGGCTTGATCGTGACGCCGATTTACTTGCTCTCCATGCTGCGTCAGGTGTTCTACGGCGAGCAAAATGAAGCCGCAAGTTTGGATTCTTGGGAATGGGTGGATGCGAAACCCCGCGAAATCGCGATCGCCGTTTGCTTGTTGGTTCCGATTGTGGGAATTGGCTTGTATCCCAAGGTGGCGACTCAAACCTATGATGTGAAAACCACGGAAGTGGCGGCTGAGGTTCAGAATGCTCTGCCTATCTTTGCTCAAGAGCAAGAGCGTCTGTTCTCTGGTGGGTTTTTTGCCCCCAGCGTACCGCGTCCCCAGGTGCAAGGGTTATTTAGCATTGCCGAATTGGGTAAAGGGGCTTGAGCCAAATCGGGGGCGGCCGATCGCGCCTGCGCCCCTTTCCTCCCCTCCCCAGCCTGCGTCAGCAGGCTTTTTTATTGGGTAGTTATTACCAGTTGGCAATAATTTATAGTTGGTTCGAACAAAAATTCTCCATCTGAACATCTGTCCCCCTTTGCCCATAGAGGGAGAAAGTGGTGGGCAGCCCTTCTATTTTTTGAGCAGCATTACAGATTGACAAAAATGAGATTTTATGGTCATGGAAGAATTTTGTCAGGATATAGTAATTTTTCCCAGATGAGTGTCAATTAAGAGACATTCTTGAGAATGAGAAACTTCAGCCCAATGACAGATGAGATGGGTGCTACCGATCGAAGAGAATTGTGTGGAGGAAAAAGAAAAATATTTGAGTGTATCGGCTTGTAAGTAGGGGTTGGGAAATCCCAAAAGCACACAGACCTACCCGAAATGGGGGATTAAAGGGTCGGCGATCGCACTCCCACCGAGTCCCAAGCCGAACCACACTCAACCCTATTCCTGAGAGGACTCACCTGCTGTAACGGGAAGGGGTAGCGGATCGGCGCTGCTGATAGCGAGGAATCGCGATCGCGGTTCCGAGGCGCATTTGACAGCCCAGATAAATTTTTAAGTTATCAATCCCGATTAAATGAATTGCCAAATTATCCGAGCTTATAAGAGGAGAGAATAAAATAATGACCGATTTTACAGCCACTTTAAAAAATTACAATTCTTCAGCAGGGTCGCGCAAGTCCAGCAAACGCTGGCCCATTTATTTCGGGTTAGGACTGGTGACGAATGCCCTGGTTTGGGGAGCAGCGATCGCCTATTTGACCTTAAAAGCACCAAGTTACGCCACCGAGTGGGCGATTACCATGCCCGGAGTCAGTTCCATGACCAAAGTAGATGTTCCCGGAATTGGCGGAAGTTCCTCTCAAACCGACTCTCCTTACAAAAGCGAATCCCACGATCCGAGGGAGAACTATAAATTCATCGCCGATAGCGAAGCCGTAATCGCCGCCGCCGCGCAGGATGTGAATATCCCGGTGAAAAAATTTGGCGAACCTCGGATCGAAGTAGTGGGAAACACCACCTTGATGATATTTGGCATCAAAGGAGAGACCGCACAACTGGCGCAAGAAAAAGCGATCGCCCTTCACCAAGCCTTTCAAGAGCGGTTGGACGAACTGAGAACCCAAGAAATGGCCGCCCAAGACCAGACCTTGCAAAAGCTATTGAGCCGATCGCAGAAAAACTTGCAAAAAGCCCAACAACGGTTGTCAGAATACAAAGCAACCGCGAGCATCAGTTCGGTGCAACAAGTGCAAGACCTGTCAGTTAACGTGGAAAACCTGCGGCGACAAAAAGCCGAACTCCAAGCGCAACAACAACAAACCAACGCGCGCCTGAACCAGCTCTCCCGGGACTTAGAACTGACAGCGCAAGAGGCAAACGAGGCATTCGTGCTGCAAGCGGATCCGATGTTTCAGGATTACTTGACTAAATACAAACAAGCCAGTGCGGAATTAGTCAGTTTGAATTCCATTTATAAAGCCCAGCATCCGCAAATGCTCGCCAAGCAGAAAGAGATAGATGATGCGAGAACCGCATTGATGCGACGTTCCGAAGCCGTTTTAGGGCGTCCGGTGAATCCTCGCGAGTGGGAAACCCAAATCAACGAAGGTAGCAGCAGCACCTCAGCGGGAATGCGACAGAACTTAATGCAACAATTGATTGCCGTTCAAGCAGAGAATGAAGGACTTGTCGCAAAAAACAGAGAACTAGACCAACAGATTGTGCGGTTAGAAGGGAGGCTGAAAAAGCTCTCCGTGCAAGAATCCACCTTGGAAAATTTAAAGCGTGACGTGCAAATTGCCGAAGCGGTATTTTCTTCTACTTTAACGCAGTTAGATATGAGTAAGTCCAAGGTGTTTTCGGTTTATCCGCAGATTCAAATGATCCGACCGCCAAAGGTGCCGAAAGAGCCGAGTTCGCCGAAGACATTATATGCGATTTTGGGAGCCGGGATGGCCACGGTATTTTTAAGCACCGGATGTATCGCCTTGTGGCTGCGCGATCGCCACATGCAAAAAGCCAAGCAGAGAAAGCGAAGCGAGCCGCACAACCCGCTGATTGTAGCCGATTCTCATACGCAAAATCCCAGTCACATCTCTAGCCGATGAAGCCGCAAAATTTTCCCGAAAAATTAGTTTGGTATTACATTATCGGCACTTATATCATCTACTTCATGGGTGCCCAGTATGTGTTTGGGCCGATGTTAGCCTACATACTGACCTTTTATCTCCTGAGAAAATGGTGGATGCAAACCGACGAGACTCCCCCAGAAGAGCGGATTACCCTTTGCCTGAGTAACTGGGTTTGGATTGTCTGCATTCTCCTGATAGAAGTTGCCTTAATTGCCGGACATATCGACTACAATTTAGGGCTGACTCAAATCGCCAAGTCCTCGGTGAATGGTTGGCTGCGAAATTGGGTACTGCTGGCCTTATTTCCCCTGGCAGCACATCTAAAAATTCGCCCCCAGTTAATTTATCGAGCGGTTGCCATTCTGTGCGTTCAAAGCTTAATTTTAGTGCCCATCGGGTATTTGGCTTATGCCGCCAACCTTCCCAGCAAACTCTATACCTCGCCGCTCTCGGTGTTTGGGGGGAGCGATTTGTATAACGTTTATTTAATGTACCAGTTCGATCCTGCGGACGAAAAGCCCCGCATGTTTTTATTTGCGCCCTGGGCACCTGCTCTGGGATTGGTGGCCAACATTTATTTTTGGTTGTCCGCCCAGGATTCCAGCAAAGTCTGGCGTTGGTTGGGAATGGCGGGGGCGGTGGCGATGATTATCTCCTCAGCGTCTCGGTTATCCTTAGTGGCTTTATTCTTCGTGCCCCTTGCCATGTGGGGGTTAAGTCAGCTCGTGAAACCTTGGATGCAATTTACCGCAGGATTTGCCAGTGCGTTGCTGGGCATGTACGCCCCCACGGTCATCGAAATGATGGAAAATTTCAAACGTCAGTTTACCCAAGCACGTGCCAAGTCTTCCTACGTGCGCGCCCTGCTGGGGAGAATCGCGATCTATCGCTGGCGGACTGAAGCTCCGATTTGGGGGCATGGCATTATCGAGCCACAAGGGCCAAAAGTGGTAGAAAACATGCCGATTGGCTCTCACCATACTTGGTTCGGTCTGGTTTTTCTGCATGGGTTGGTCGGTTGTCTCGCTTTGGGATTTGCCTTCCTGTGGAGTTTTACGGTATTATTAGTGAAATCCTATTATTCTCAGGTGGCCAAAGTGGGATTTGCGATTATGATAATCCTGTTCCTGTTTACCTTTGCCGAGAGCATTCAAGCGTTAGCTTATATCTATTGGCCGGGATTAATTATTGTGGGAATGGGATTGAAAGATAATGCAGTTGTTCGGGAGGCATCTTGATGATGAACGTTCCAAAAGCCAAAGTATTTTTAGCCAGCGACTACTGTCAAAAACTGGGCGGAGTGAAAACTACCATTGAAAATATGAAACACTCCAAGCTCAGCGAAATGTTTGATGTGGTTGCCGGCGAGCTAACTCTCCTTGATGTGTTATGGGGAAGGCTCGATGCGGATATAATGATTATCAATCAAGCCTGTTCGTGGCGCAAGCTGCCCTATTTATTTGCGTTATGGCTGTTTAAGAAAAAGGCAAAAATTGCCATTATCGAGCATCATTACAGTGCCGGTTTTGAAAAATATAAAGTTCCGAATCGGTTTCGATTTCGCTTGATGCTGCGATTATGCTATGGTTTGGCCGATCGCGTCATCGCCGTTTCCGAACGTCAGGCGGAATGGATGCAGGAAAATAACCTGGTTCGACCCGATAAAATTAAAGTGATTCCGCCAAATACTCGCCTGGAAAACTTTTTTAAAATCCCGCAAAAATCTGCTGACTCTCCTCTTAATGTGGTGGCTTATGGGCGGTTTTGCGAACAAAAAGGATTTGATGTGTTGATGGAGGCGATGAAACTGATGCCAGAAGACAAGGTGAATTTATATGTAGCCGGCAATGGGCCGATGCAAGGCGAATTGCACGAACTGGCACGAGAATTGGAGAATGTTACCTTTTGCGGGCGGGTTGATGATATTCCCAGCTTTTTGCAGCAAAGCGATGCGGTGGTGATTCCCTCGCGATGGGAACCGTTTGGGTTGGTTTGTATGGAAGCCAAAGCGGCGGGAAAACCAGCGATCGTCTCGGATATCGATGGGTTAAGCGAACAGATACAAGAGTGCGGTGTGTTAGTGCCTGTAGAAGATCCGGTGAAGCTTGCCGAAGCGATCGCCAGATTAAGCGAAGACGATTTACTCGCTTGGGGCCAACAAGGGCGAGATTCTCTCAAACAAGCCCGAGAGAGCTTTTTGACCCAATGGAAGACCTTTCTGTGCGAGTTGAGCGATCGCGAAGTTGTGCCATGACAGGCGATCGCATCACCTCCAACAGCGCGTCACATCACCCATAACAGCACATTAGCTGGACGCAACAACATTCATTTCACAAAAGGGTAGAACAATGAACCACACCGTTAAATGGGAGAAATTTTTCAAACGGGGAACGCGAGCGATCGCCCTTCCCAATTGGCAGCAACCGCGCCTCTACGTGCCTGCAGAGACCTTCTGGCAGCGATGGAAAGGAAGTTTCCTGTGCCCCTATCCCAAGCCAAAAACCTACAAATTTTTGTACCTACCGCCCAAGGTAGGTCGTCTCTTACAAAGAGTCAAAGCGGCACTGGGACTCCTGCCCGCGCGCATCGGCGACGCCCGCAGACAGTTACTCGTCGATGAGTTCGTCCGGGATGTCTTGCCTGACTTTCAGTGGGCCGCCATCTCCGTCGGGGTTCCGGGAGAGGCCCAAAAACTGACCCTGCAACTGTGGGACAGCAAAAATCAGATTGTGGGATACCTCAAATATGGGGAAAAGCCCCTGGCTTGTGAGAGACTCGCTCGCGAATATCGCGTCTTGTCTCGCGTTTCTCGCGATCCCAAGCCCCTGAAGTTCGGCACCTTGGGTCGGGGCAAAGCATTGCTCATCACCCCCGTGTTCGGAAAGCACATTACTCCCACACAGCTTCCACCCTCCCCGGAGATTGTCAGCTATATATACAGCTTGACCGTGAGCGATCCGGTACCCCTAGAAGCGCATCCTTGGGTAAATGCCTTTCGCACCGATGCCGAACCTCACGCCCTCCAATGGCTGGAAGCCCTGCGGCATCGCAAGTGGCCGGTGGTGGCCTTTCATGGGGATTTTTCTCCCTGGAATATATTGCAGACCCGAGGCGGCAAAATTGTGGCCATCGATTGGGAATATGGTTCTCCCGAGGGTTTCCCTTACATGGATTTGACCTATTACCTCTTACAAGTCGCCTACTGGTACTTAAATTGGCCTCCCGGGAAAGCAATGGAGTATGCTGTGGAGTTTCTCTCTCATGCCTCCGATGCCAAACTCACGGTGGCAGAAGCAGAGGCGATCGCGCGACTAACTGCCTATAAAAGCTATCAGTTGATGCTTGAAGACGGACATCTCCCCGAGGAACCTCCTCAAAATTGGCGGCGTAAGGTATGGACACATGAACTATATTGCAACGGTTCAACAAAAAGTCAAGAAAAAGCTCAATAACAAGTTCGTTCAAAATATTGGTTGGCTGACGGGCGCAGAAATGGCTATCCGGGTCATTCGCCTGCTGACCACCGTGGTTTTAGCTCGGTTTTTAACTAAATACGACTATGGGTTAGCCGCCATTGTATTAACCACCTATGAATTTACCTTTGTCTTTACCGACATTGGAATTGGTGCCAAGCTGGTGCAAGCCGATGAAGATGAATTGGAAGACTTGTGCAAAAACGCCTATTGGTTGAGCTGGGTGCTGTATTCCGGCTTATTCTTAGGCCAGTGCCTTGCTTCCTTTCCGATTGCTTGGTTCTATGGCGATCGCAATCTCATCCTGCCCATCTGCGTCATGGGAATGGTGCTTCTGATTACCCCAAAAGCCGTGGTTCAAGCTATCTTGCTGCGCCGAGAAAATCGCTTAGAAATCCGCGCTATTAACAATACGGCAGTACAAGGATCGAGCAATCTAATGTCCTTAGCCCTCGCCTATTTCCTCGGTCCTTTGGGATTCGGCGTCTGGGCGATCGTGATTCCCAAAGTGCTGGTGGCTCCCCTGTGGGTTTATATTTACTTAAGAAACCATTCTTGGCGTCCCAGTGGGGGATTTAGAAAAGACAAATGGGGAGAAATCTTTAACTTCGGCAAAAATGTTTTGGGGGTCGAACTGTTAAAAACCCTGAGAACGAATTTAGATTATCTGCTCGTGGGGCGATTTCTCGGAATTAAAGAATTAGGGATTTACTTCTTTGCCTTTAATGCCGGATTGGGAATCAGTCTGAGCATCATTAAATCGATTAAAGCCGCCTTATTGCCTCATTTGTGTAACATGCGAGAAAACCTCAGCCAAATGAAGGGTCAATATTACAAGAGCTTAAAAGCGATCGCGGCACTGATTATTCCCCTTGCCGTGTTGCAATCGAGTTTAGCCCCATTTTACGTGCCCATCGTATTTGGGGAAAAATGGATTGAAGCCATTCCCGTGTTGATGCTCATCTGTTTGTCTGCAATTCCGCGCCCCTTCGGACAAGCTGCCTCACAGCTAATGATTGCCATTGGCAGACCCGATATCGACTTTCGCTGGAATGTCATTTTTACCTTTATGTTTACCCTCAGCATCTTTTTCGGGGTGCAGTGGCAAGCCATTGGGGTCGCGATCGCCGTGTTAATCATTCACGCGATCGCCTTACCGGCCTATACCTTCTGGGCGAGTCGGTATGCCTTTAACAAAAAAGGTTGAACATCGCGGCGCAGGGGAAAACCCCTGCTGCCAAAACTGAACCCCAAATCTGCCAAAAATAGCGGATTTTGTGGAGTTCATCTTACATCTAAACGCAAGAAAACTTAAACTTCAATCAGGAGTGTACTTATGAAATTAGTTTCCGTAATCGTTCCGGTTTATAATGTAGAAGACTACATTGCCGATACCGTGCAGTGCGTGCTCGACCAAACTTATCCCCACTTCGAGTTAATTCTCGTCGATGATGGGTCTCCCGATCGCAGTGTGGAAATTTGTCAGCAATTTGACGATCCGCGCATTAAAATTATCCGTCAGGAAAATAAAGGAGCCAATGCAGCCCGCAATGAAGGCATTCGCCAATCCAAAGGCGAGTATTTAGCCTTTTTGGATTCCGATGATTTGTGGTTGCCAGAAAAACTGGAAAAACATGTGGAGCATTTGGAGCGATCGCCCAAACTGGGTATCAGCTACAGTCGTTCTGCCTTTATCGACGAAGAAAGCAATCCCCTCGGCATCTATCAAATGCCCAAACTCACCAACCTGACCATCGGCGATTTAATCTGTCGAAATCCGATTAGCAATGGTTCCTGTCCGGTGATTCGCAAGCAAGTTTTTGAGGATATCAAATTTGAAGATAACCTCTACGGAAAATCGGAAATGTTTTATTGGGATGAGTGTTTGCAAGGGTCGCAAGACTTGGATTGCTGGTTCCGCATCGCCCTGCAAACTAATTGGAAAATTGAGGGAATTCCGGAAAATCTCACCCTTTATCGGGTCAATTCTGAAGGCATCTCGGCTAAACTGCTTAAAAAGCAAGATTCTTGGGAACAGGTCATCGAAAAAACCCGCTCTTATGCGCCGAAGGTGGTGGCGCAGTGGGAAAATGCCGCCAGAGCTTATCACTTGCGATATCTCGCACGTCGCGCCGTAACCCTGCGCGATGGAAAAATGGCGCGCCAGTTGGTCAATGAAGCGATCGCCACTCATCCAACAATGTTCTTTGAAGAACCCCTCCGCACTGGTGTCACTGTAGGTGCTGCCTATACCATGTCTTTCTTACCGCAATTCTTGTACAAACCCCTCGAATCGATAGCGATGAAACTCAGGGGCAGCAATCAACACAATCAAATCGTCCAAAGTCAGCAGTAAACGATTCCCCCACCCTCACCGGTGGGGACACAAAGCGCCAAGATGCGCGATCGCAACCTCGGTCAATCCAAAAAAAACTGCTGTTACAAATTGCTATTAGGAGTCAACCCATGCAACTCGTTTCTGTTATTATTCCCGTTTACAACGTGGAACAATATATTGCCGACACGGTGCGATCGGTTCTCGCGCAAACCTATTCTAATTTTGAAGTATTGATTGTAGATGATGGGTCCCCCGATCGCAGTGTGGAAATTTGCGAGACCGAATTTGACGACCCGCGCATCAGAATCATCCGCCAGGAAAATCGCGGATTGGCGGGGGCGCGAAACACCGGCATCCGTCACGCAAACGGAGAGTATTTAGCCTTTCTCGATAGCGATGACTTGTGGCGTCCGGAAAAACTCGCCAAACATGTAGACCATTTAAACAATTCTCCCCCGGTGGGCGTAAGCTTTTGTCCTTCGGCATTAATGGACGAAGAAGGGCAATTGTTAGGTAAGTATTTGATGCCACAGCTCACCCATATCGATATTCCTTCTTTGTTGCGCGGAAGTCCGATGGGCAATGGTTCCACCCCGGTAATTCGCCGAGAAGTTTTTGCGGAAATTCGCTTTAGCGAAAATCGCTACGGTACGGTAGAAAATTTTTATTTTGACGAGTCCTTTCGTCAGTCTGAGGATATCGAATGTTGGTTGCGAATTGCCATTTTAACCGATTGGAAATTCCAGGGAATTCCGGAACCGCTGACCCTCTATCGGGTCAACACCGGCGGACTTTCTGCGAATTTTATCAAGCAGTTAGAAAGCAAAGAGAAGGTATTGGAAAAAATTCGCGCTTATGCACCAGAGGCGATCGCGCCCTGGGAAAATATGGCGAGAGCTTACGAATTGCGATATCTCGCCCGCAGTGCAGTACGAGTCAAAAACGGTTCGATGGCGGTAGACTTGATGAACCGATCGCTGTTGACCTACTGGCAAATTTTATTGGAAGAACCCCGCCGCAGTATTCTAACTTTAATGGCAGCTTATGCCCTGCACTTGATGCCTTCTTCCGTTTATTTGTGGTTTGAAGGACAAGGAACTAAACTCAACCGCAGTCCTTCCTAATCCCCTTTTTCTCCTTCCCAGTTTATGCGGGTCAAGCAGAATGGTAGAGACGCGATTAATCGCATCTCTACCGCCTTCTCACCAATCTCTAGGCAAAATATAATTAGCCTAATTGCTTCTTTCTTAGGATTCGCAATCCCTAGGGACTGGCTAAGAAATTCCAAGCAGAACCGCCTTTATAGGTGCGGACAAATTCTTCATAACTATAAGGTTCGACTCCGGCTAACCAATTGCGAACGCTATAAAGTTTATACCCACATTCTTTCACCAGGAAATCATACATCATTTCCGGCGTAGTTTCGTAATAGTCTTTTGCACTGCGTCCGTATTCAAAATACAAGTAAGGCTGATAGGTTTTTAAAATTCTGTTAGCCCCTTGGAAAACCTGCATTTCCGCACCTTCTACATCCAATTTAATGAAGCGAACTGGAAAATCCGGGTCGAGGAGATTGTCCAGGGTTTTGATTTTAATTGGCAGAGGTTCCGGTTCCACATTTTTATAGCCCCATCGCGTATAGTCTCGTTTTTCTAATCCACTGAGCGCCGGGGCATTCGGCACATACCAAAAGGTGGTTTCTCCTTCTTTATCGCTTAACGCCACCTGCTTGACTTCAACTTCTGTAAATCTTTTTTTCAACCGCTCTGCTAAATGGGGGATTGGCTCGAATGCATAGTGATGACCTTCCGGGGCAAATTCGATGATTTTTGTTAAAAAATCCCCCATATTACAGCCGATATCGATACAGTTGGAGGATTTGTCTAAAATCCGTTCCATCATCTGATAGGCCAACGCATCATCTTTGCGACTGGCAATCACGTCAGGGCTGGGAGGATTAATAATATCGGCCACTCTTCTAGCAAGCGGCTCCATAAAGGTGCCTTTAACCGACTCTTTTACCGCATTTTCCAATCTAACTTTTACATTTACCACAATATACTCCTTGCTTTAAAGCTTTTTGGCTTTGCCAATGGTTTGTATTAATATTTCTATTGTAGAATTTTTTCAGAGGTTTGTCAATTTTGTCACCAAAATTGAAGTTTTGTAAATTTAGACACCGATTTCCACCCTCAAAAGAGTCCGGGGAATAATGGACAATAAATCCCGCCCCGGTGAAACTCGCCAATTTTATTCGCTAAAATAATTAATGTAGTGAAAGGGTGAAAAAAAACTGGACAATGCTGCATAAAGTAACATCAAAAGAGCGGTCTTTCTGGCGCTCTTTTTCCACTGCTGCGATAACGCTGCTGGCGGTGGTTTTCTTGCAACCGCTGTTGATAAGTGGTTGTGCTTCCGATGCCAATTCGGTGGCCAGTGTTGAGCCGTCGCAGACGCAGTTTTCCTCGGAATGGAAAAATGTATCGATTGGCGGGGGGGGATATGTGACGGGGATGGAACTTCATCCCCAAGAACCGAATCTCGTTTATACCCGCACCGATGTGGGCGGATTTTATCGCTGGCATCCGGAGGATAAACGGTGGATAGCGGTGACGGATAATTTTCCCTTGTCTGAGGAGGAATACTACGGGGGAGAAGATTTGGCACTAGATCCGGCGAATCCCGATGTGGTGTATATTGCAGCGGGGAAATATACCTGGGGAGAACCGGGCACGATTTTTAAGTCCACCGATCGCGGCGAAACTTGGGTGAAGTCCGATCTGGAAGTGGCGATGGGCGGGAACCAAGAAATGCGCTGGACCGGCGATCGCTTAGCGGTGAGTCCGGTTGATAGCAATTTGCTCTTCTTTGGGTCGCGCCAAGATGGATTGTGGCGATCGCGCGATGGGGGCATGAGTTGGACCGCCGTCAGCAATTTTCCCGCCAATCCGGATCCGGAAATCGGCATTGTGGCGATCGCCTTCGACCCCAACGTGCCAGGGCAATTGTATGCCACCGCCTATGACGATCGCATCTATCGTTCGACAGATTCGGGAGAAACCTGGAGCGCAATGGAAGGAAGTCCCGGAAAAGCCATGAAATTGGCGATCGACCCGGATAGCACCCTATACGTCACCCATGCCACCGGGGTGAGCAAATATACTGAAGGTACCTGGCAAGATATTACGCCCCCCCAAACCAACAATGACGACTCCACTCTATTTAATGGGTTGAGCCTTCATCCCACCGACCCGAATCGAATTATTGTCAGTTTAGGTGATATCAGTTCCACCAAAACATATTATTCTCGCGACGGCGGTTCCACTTGGACCGAAAAAAATCACACCGCCAATCATACCGTACCTTGGTGGCCCGAGCGATATTTCAAAAATCACGTTTCTGACATTGCTTTCGATCCAAATTTTCCCGATCGCGTCTGGTTTGCGGACTGGTATGGCGTCTGGCGTACCGATGATTTTAACGCCAATCCCGTGGTGTGGACTAATTACGAACGCGGTCACGAACAACTGGTAACATTTGACCTGGTATCTCCACCAGAAGGCGCATTGTTACTCAGTGCCGTTGCTGATGTGGAAGGCTTTTATCACCCCCGATTAGACAACTATCCCCAGCGCAAATTCCAATATGAGAACAATGAAAGCTTTCAGGATACCTACAGCATTGATTATTCCAGTCAAAACCCGCAGCACTTAGTGCGCGTCGGGGGCGATCGCTGGAACTCCACTTTTAATGGAGCAACCTCCAAAGATGGCGGTATGACTTGGCAACAATTTCCCAACTTTCCGGACAATTTAATGCCCACCCGAGTGGCAGTTTCCGCCACCGATCCAGAGCGATTTGTGGTCAGCGCCAGCGAAGAAAACCTGCTGCAAACTTCCGATGGCGGCGCATCTTGGCAAACCGTGGAAGGATTGCCGAAAGGTATCTACGGCCCTTGGAATTGGTCGCAACCTTTAGTCGCCGATTCTGTGAATGGAAATCGCTTTTATTACTTCGACGATGGCACAGTTTACCGCAGCGATGATGGCGGCTTATCTTTTAGTGCCACGAACAGCGATTTACCCGATGAAGATTGGTATGCAATTAAAACCAATCCCAACGTGGAAGGAGAAGTTTGGGTGGGTCTGGATTGGGAAGGACTCTATCGCTCTACTGATGGCGGCGAAACCTTCTCCAAAATTCCAGACGTGAAACTAGCCTATTTATTTGCCTTTGGCAAACCTCCCGCCGGCAGCGACATTCCCGCATTGTATTTATATGGAAATGTTGACGGGTTTGGCAATGGAATTTTCCGCTCTCTCGATTTGGGAGAAACTTGGAGCGATATCGGCGATCCGGACAATCCTATTGGCAACGATCCGACGGTAATGGAAGCCAGCAAGCAGCAGTTTGGCTTGGTGTTTTTAGGCACTAAAGGTCGCGGCGTTTATTATAAGTCAATTCCCTCGAATTGAACCGGAATGAGATGGACGCAGTAGTGCATTTGCCCTGGGTAGAGAGGGTTTACTACTGCTGCATCCATCCCTTTAAACTCAAAAAAAAACGGAGTTCCGACTATGACGAACTCCGTTTTTTTGGCTTTCTGCATGGACTGTAGGCGATTCAAACAATAATTCTGGCCTGAAGGCAAAATTATTGACCAAAAACTGGGTCAAAAATTAGCCGCTATCGGAATAGGGTGTCGAGCAGACACTTTAGACTGGGCTTGTTTTTCTGCCTTTAAGTTTTTGATGAAAAACTCCACCGTTTCCGGTTGAACCCAGCCTTTGAGTACGGCAATTTCACCAAAGCGCAATCCGCGTTCTTGTTGCTGATAGTTTAAAATATTGCGGATTTGGATGTCGTCTAACAGTGCGGCTTGTTTGAAATACTGACCCAAGGGTTCTTTTTGTTTTGCCCTCGGCAATTTGGGAAACTGTTCTACAAAAAAGTCAATGGTTTGACGTTCCAGCCAACCGCGCCGCGCCACCAAATCGCCAAATCTCAGGTGGCTTTCTTGGGCTTGTTCTTGCAAAATCAGCTCTACGCGATCGCGCGATAGCAAACCCGCCTGTTGCAAGAGCTGACCGACAGGCATTTGATAGCCATAAAGATTCAAACGTTGCTTTAAAATCAGCCAGAAAAAAGGTAGATCGTCAACCAGATATCGTTTCCACAGACGTTGCGGTTCCGACATCAGGCGATGCGCCCATTCCAAACCCATTTGGCTGATCCATTCGGGCGATCGCGGGCGATTTCCCGCCTCAAAATCAATCGTCGCACCAATAGCCATAAATAAATTCACATGGGGCATCCGGTTCTTGTATTTGTGAATCCATTTTTCCTGCTTCGGCGCACCTAAACCCACCGCCAAAACGGTTGCCCCGGATTGATTGACAATCTGGATAATTTTTTCGCATTCTTGCGGGTTCTTTTCAAACCCGTAACTGGGTGAGTAGGTGCCAACCACCATCTCGCGACCCACTTTTTCATTAATCCGTTTTTGGGCTTTTGCCGCCACGCCCTCTGCTGCCCCCAGCAGAAAAATTGTCACCTCTTCATCATCTTTGTAATAGTTATAGAATGCGGGGAACAAGTCCGAACCCGAGAGTTTCTCTCGAATCGGCGTCCCCAGTACACCGGACATCATCTTCACAATTTGACTATCGCAAATGCGATAATCGGCATTTTGATAAACGTCATAGAAATCCGGATCTTTTTGCAACTTGATTAAGTGGTCTACATTCGGCGTCACCACCATACCGCCACCCTTGAGCTGGTGGAGGAGTTCCTGTTTGGACAGGTTATCGATCGCGACGTTTAAAATTTGAACTTGATTCATTGAAAAAACCCCCAATAGCATAGAAAAAATTTAATCGGGTTGTATCCGATAGAACGCGGTCAAGAAGATGCAGGCAAGGGAATGATTCTGTGGTCTCGGCAATCCCTATCTTTCAACCCCTGTTAGGAGGTGGAAAGAGCGAACAAGCGCGATCGCACGCCAGGTGAGACTCAGGTTGGCTCCTTTTTCTTCTTCGCCGGCTTCTTCTTTTTTCGTTAGGCAACAGAAATTATTTTGTCACCTTACCCCATAATCTTGCATTTTTACTGGCAACTTAACATCTGCCTATAAGGGTACATTCTCAAATTTGTTTCTCCCCACTCCATCATTGTTAGGGGTCAAATTCTCTCCGGCGAACAATCGTCCTTGGCTTTATGCATACTTTTCTTTGTTTGTCAACCACCCCTAGATGAGTAATTAGGGGGGGTAAATATAAAGAAATCTTAAAAGATTGCATAAGTTTACACAAAGGTTGAGGGATTCTGACTCCCCCCCCCCCGGGAAGACGCCTCCCTGGCACCAATCCCTAAATTTTTAGATCGCTCAGCATTTCCTCAGCCTTTTCTTGGCTCAAACTCATCGGCATATGATTTGATATATTTTGACCCGCTTGCAATGGGGTTCAGTTCCCCCGATAATAATTGCCGGGAGATAAATTTCCCGGCGTTATCGGATGGGCATTGCCCACCTTATCTGGCGGGGGCAAGCAACCGGTGCTTTTGCATCAGCTTCAATCCCGCTATATAATGGGTCTAATTACTATCCGGGAACATTCACCCAAACTTAGGTCAGCTCAATTCAGCGATCGCAAAAGGAGAAACCACTAATGACCCAGAGCAAAAACCGCCCAAACCTCACCCAAACCGCCACCCCCTATAACCCAGAAAACGCTGTGCTAGAGCGCTATCAAGGAGGCGCGCGTCAGGTAGAGGCGGCCCTGTGTTGTCCCACAGAATACGAAGCCAACTACCTGAAAATCCTGCCCCGGGAAATCCTGGAAAAAGACTATGGCTGTGGGGACCCCAGCCGCTATGTCAACCCTGGGGAAACTGTAGTAGACTTGGGGTCGGGAGCTGGAAAAATCTGCTATATTCTGGCGCAAAAAGTCGGCGCAGAGGGTCAGGTAATCGGCGTTGATTTTAATGACGAAATGCTCGCCCTAGCGCGCAAGTACCAAGGGGAAATTGCCGAGAAAATCGGCTATCAAAATACCCGGTTTGTTAAAGGAAAAATTCAAGATTTGGCCTTGGATTTAGAGAAGGCTCAAGCTTGGTTAACCGAGCATCCGATCGCCGAAATCGAACAAGTATCTCATTTTGAGGCTCACTGCGATCGCCTGCGACGAGAGGCACCCCTGATTCCCGATAACAGTGTAGATGTGGTGGTGTCTAATTGCGTCCTCAATTTAGTCCGTCCCCAAGATAAACAACAACTGTTTGCCGAAATTTATCGCGTCCTCAAACGCGGCGGGAGAGCGGTAATTTCCGATATTGTCTGCGACGAAGACCCGACGCCAGAAATTATCAACGACCCGGAATTGTGGAGTGGATGTATCGCCGGTGCTTTCCGAGAAGATGCCTTTTTGAACATGTTTGAAGAAGCGGGATTTTACGGCATCGAAATTCTCACCCGACAGTCGGAACCTTGGCAAGTGGTGGCGGGGATTGAATTTCGTTCCGTTACCCTACAAGCGTTTAAAGGTAAAGAAGGCCCGGAGTGGGAACGCAATCAAGCGGTGATTTATAAAGGCCCGTGGAAAGAAGTGTTAGACGATGATGGTCATATTTATCGGCGCGGCGATCGCATGGCAGTTGGCCACAAAACCTTCCAAATTTTATGCGATCGCAACGGTCCTTATCATCCCCATGTCATCCCCGTAGAACCCTACGAAACGATTCCCCTTGAAAATGCCAAGGAATTTGACTCTCAGCGCAGCACTACCCGCCACCCCCGGGAAACCAAAGGCTTAGAATACCGCGAAACCTTTACCCCGGAAAATAGCGATTGCTGTGCCCCGGAAAACTCCTGTGGTTAAATCGGCGATCGGGGGATTCGCCGGGGAATAAACCAGGGCAGAAAGCGGGTTAATTTCGTTTATTTTGATAGGTGGTAAAAACCCGGTAGAGACGCGAGCGATCGCGTCTCTACAAGAAGAGGCATCTTACCTAACTCAATTGAATCGATTTCACAGAGGCTTGATGCTCTAGAAAAACCAGAAAAAAGGGGTAAGGGTTAGTGGACTTGATAGCCAAAGAGATTCGGATCGACCTGTTGCAAATTCAGATCGTCCAAGCCATATTCTGCCCAACGGCGATCGACCATTGCGGCCACATCCGGATCTGACTCCAAAGGTTCGCCCCATTCATGTTCGGTTTCTGGGGGAATTTTAGTTGTGGCATCGATACCCATGCGTCCGCCCAAACCGATTTTTTCGCTAGCAAAATCCAGAGTATCAAACGGTGTATTCGGCAGAATAAATACATCGCGCACCGGGTCAACTTTGGAGGAAATCGCCCAAACCACTTGACGCGGGTCGCGAATGTTGATATCCTTATCCACAACAATGACAAACTTGGTGTAAGTAAACTGGGGCAATGCACTCCAAAAGGCCAAGGCGGCGCGACGGGCTTGCCCGGGGTAGGCTTTATCGATGGAGATAATCGCCGCTTTGTAGCTGAGAGCTTCCATTGGCAAGAAGAAGTCAACGATTTCGGAGACTTGTTGGCGGAGGATGGGGGTATAAATGCGATTCAGGGCGATCGCCAGCATCGCTTCTTCTTTCGGGGGACGTCCGCTAAAGGTAGTGAGATAAATCGGGTCTTTGCGGTGAGTCATGCAGTGGAAGCGAATCAGCGGGGAATCTTCCACACCGCCATAGTAACCCATGTGGTCGCCAAATGGGCCGTCGGAAAGCACTTCGCCGGGGGTGATGGTGCCTTCCAGGACAAATTCCGAATCTGCCGGCACTTCTAAATCCAGAGTTTTGCACTTGGCGAGAGCAACGCCAGAACCGCCATAGAGTCCGGCAAACAGCCATTCCGATAAATCCACCGGAATCGGGGTTGCCGCCGCCATAATCAGTAACGGATCGACCCCGAGGGCGATCGCCACTTCTAACTTTTTACCCCGTTCTGCTGCTTTGCGCAGGTGTCGCGCCCCCCCGCGTACCGACAACCAATGCACGGTCATGGTATTGCGCGATTGCAATTGCAAGCGATACACCCCCACATTGGGCGTGCCCGTCTCACAATCCTTGGTAATTACCAATCCCAAGGTAATAATTTTCCCCGCATCCCCCGGATAAGGACGAATCAGGGGTAATTGGTTTAAATCCAGTTGGTCGTCTTTGAGGGTGACTTCCTGACAGGGGGGGAAAAAGTTGCGTCCCGGTTTTGCCTTAAGCACATCAAACAAGACCTTGCCAAAATCAACTGCTTGAGAGAGTTTCTTCGGCGGTTTGGGTTGTTGCAGCATGGCCAATTTTTTGCCCAGTTCCTCCAATTCCTCTGGTTTTTCCATATTCATCGACCAACAAACCCGTTGTTCGGTCCCCAGCAGATTGATTGCCACCGGATACGCCGCCCCTTTTACATTCTCGAATAACAATCCCGGTCCGCCGGCATTCAGCATCCGGTTGGCAATCTCGGCAATTTCCAAATCCGGGTCCACCAAAGCGTCAATCCGCCGTAGCTGTCCTTTGTCTTCTAGCAATTTCAGGAATCCGCGCAAGTCTCGTGCCATGATTGTTTCTTTGTGAAGCTATCCTCTTTTATTATGGATGAAAGAAGACCCAACCAATTCCTTGGATTGCTATGCCAGATGCACCCAGTTTGACGCCCGATCGGGATTTCGACGCGATCGCCTCCATGAGTCGCTTGATGTACCAAGCGATTCGCGCCACTCATCAACGCCACCCCCAATGGGTGAAAGAAAAATTTCGCCACCAACCTTGGCATGAGGAAGGATTTCAAGGGAGACTCACCGCGAAGTTGGCAGAAAAACTGGGACAACCGCAAGATAGCGCCGCCGTGATTCAAACGGCAATCAAGCTGTTGCAAACCTTTGTCACCCCGCATTTTTTCGTCTCTGCCGAGTTCTGCGCCTTGATGGAAGCGATCGGGTATCTGACCCACAGCGACTCCCACAGGGAGTCAAATTCTTGTGCTGACTGGCATTCCCTGAGCTTGGAAAACCGGGTTTCCGCTTCCCTCACCCCTCCGGAGGGATCCGCTACCGACAATGGGACTTATGCGCCCGCGTCAAACGCCCCGGGAAACGCCGAGGAGGCGATCGCCTCTGACAAAGATTCCGGGATCGCCATCTTGCTTTTGGATGCAGAAAACTTAAACCTCGACGAAGAAACGGAAGAATTTCTCAAAACGGTCTGTCATTACGAGTTGCAAATTAAAATCGCCTTTGCCAATTGGCAAAGAATGGGCAAAAAAGATGTAGAACTACACGCTCGTCATTACGAAATGATTCACGTTCCCGTGGGCAAAGATAGCGCCGATGTGAAAATGGCAACGGTGGGTTCTTCGATTTTCGTGCATTATCCCAATGCTAAGGAAGTGCTAGTCTGTTCTTCCGATGCAGTAATGACCCATCTGTGTACTACTTTGCAAACCTTGGGGTTAACAGTTTATCTGGTTCGCAAACATGGCAAAACCGTGACGATTGTCAATACCCAAACCCATCAAGCGCAGCAGTACGATATCGGCAGTCTGCCGGAATTTTACCCCATCGAACATTGGCTGGACAAGATTCAGCAACTCATTCGCGAACAACAGCAAAGAACCGCCAAGCAGTGGATCGAACTCTCGCAAATTTCGGCGGCGTTTGAACGGCGGTATAATCTGACTCTGGAACGGGCGATCGCCGCTCACTATCCAAACAAACTCCCTCAGAACCTGTTTTTGGAGTATCCCGAATATTTTGCTATCCATAAACTCTCGGATAACTCTGAAGTGTTTGTCACGGTTTTCGATCCCCTTCAACCCAATTCCGCTAGCGCACCATTCACCGCCAATGGCTCGCCCGTTACGCTCAAAACCCCCAACGGCAATGGCGCTGCTGGGTCTCGCACGGCGATATTTACTACCATTTTTAAAACCAGAGAAGAACTGGAAAAAGCTCTGGCAGAAACCATAGAAGCAATGAAAATTAAGTTTCCTGGGGTGAAGGTTTCTACCGGAACCCTCGGGGCAGAGTTTAAAAGTATGTACGGGCAAAAACCAAGCGAGATTGTCACTCAATTGGGATTGGGCGAAAACTTTTTGCAGTTTTTGCTGTCTTGTTCTACGTTTAGTTTGAAGAAAAAAGACAAGGAATATGAAGTGGCGATCGCCTCCACAACCTTTCCCGATATCAACTCCGCCACCGAACTGGAACAATCCCTGGCAAAACTGATTAAAACTTTAATCCTGAAAAGTGCGGGCAATTGGGTGCGGGTGTCTAGCCTCGCCACCGAATTTTACAACCAGTATGGCGTGCCAATTAAGAAAATGATACATCATCTGAAAATTGGCGGCAAATTTATTCAATTTCTCAAATCTTCTCCCGTCTTTGAGCTGAGAAAACAGGGCAAAATCTATCAAGTCAGTCTGTCGCGAAGGGGAAAATAAGGCGATCGGCATCTCATTTGGGAAACCACCTCCCGCCCCCTTCTTGTCGCCTTACGTCAAGCTTTTGGCATAGCCATTCCCCCAGACACCCAAAGGGCGGCTGAGCTTCGGGTAGGGCAATCTCGCCTGCCCTCAGGGCGCTGACCTCTCCCTGTCTACCCTTTTACCCCATTTAATGGTTAATCGCTTAAAAAAAACCGCGCCTCAGTTTTCTTTCCCCTCCCGAAAGGGTCTCTATCGATTTATTCCCTATTTTCTCCCTACCAATTAACCCGATTAAACCAACATTAAAGCCCGCTTAAACTGAAAATCACCCCCTCTTAAAACCCCGGATTTATTTTAAATAAGGACTCATCAATTTTTTAAACAGTATTCTCATCCCACATCCAGAGGGTATATGATTTTATTTGGAACTTCTCTCATCCGATTTATTACCGTAATTTTAAGCAGCGTGCCCTCTATTATTGTGGGGGTTTTTGCCTATGCCATTTTAGTTGCCACCACCAAATAATACATCTGCACCGTGGGGGCATTTGGGGCAAAGCACTCCATGCCAATGGCGGGGGCATACTGAGCCTCGAAGTTTGGCGTGGTGGGAATGAGCAACTGCATGGTGGAAGAATTGGGCGGCGACACGATGATGAAGTTGACGCTGTTTTATGTCGGGGGTGTGGATACCCCGTTTTGGGATAACGTCAGTCTCAAGGTGAACCGCAAGAAAATGCTCAGCGCCGAGATGGCTGCCGAGGCGATCGCCTATGCCTTCAATGCCGAACCCCGGGCGGTTCCAATCCAAATTAACATCTAACTGGAAAGTTATCTCTTTTTCTAGATAGATGTGCCTGAAGGAAAAGAGGTTCTACTATAGAGTTGAGGCAGGCAATGGTGTTACGGTTAACGGAATTTCTGTAGCACTGTTGTAGCGACTCAGACGACATAGTGGTGGGATCTCGGTGTGATGGAAATCGATCGCGTTCATTTTTACGTTGAAGATGCAAAGGCACGACGAGACTGGTTCGTGCGCTACCTCGGTTTTGCGGCGATCGCCAGCTTTACCCATACCCACACCCACACGGAAGTCGTCCAAAGTGGTGCGGTTTGTTTTCTGTTGTCCTCCCCCCTCAGCGACGCGAGTCCCGTGGCGGATTTTCTTCGCCTGCATCCCCCGGGTGTGGCAGATGTGGCGTTTTCGGTTGCCAATCTCGAGGCCCTGGTGCAAAACGCAACGGCCCAAGGTGCCCGCTTGTTGCAACCCATTCGCGAAAAATCTCTGCCTCAAGGCACTCTGAAGTGGGCGCAAATCTCCGGGTGGGGACCGCTCACCCATACGTTAATCGAAGCGATCGGGGTTTCTCAGTCCCATTTTCCCCTCTGGAGTGTGGATTTCACCGAGTGTTGGCCCGGCGATCGCCCCGTTACCCCCTCTGCTACCCCTTTCTATACCCACATCGACCATGTGGTGTTAAATGTGGCAAACGGTAATTTGGAATCGGCGGTGTCTTTCTACGAAAAAACTCTCGGTTTCCAGCGTCAGCAAACCTTTAACATCCAAACCCACCGTTCTGGGTTGCACTCTCAGGTGATGGTTCATCCCCACGGCGGCGTGCAATTACCCATCAACGAACCGAGTTCGGAAAATTCTCAAATTCAAGAGTTCTTGAACCTCAATCGCGGTCCGGGAATTCAGCATATTGCTCTGGCAACTCACGATATTTTACAGGCGGTGGCCCAACTTCGCGCCTCGGGATTGTCGTTTATTCAGGTTCCGCCGCGTTACTACCGCAACCTGCAACAACGCCAGGGTTTCCGCAAATCGGCTGCCCAATGGGCGGAAATTGAAGCTCAAGAGATTTTGGTGGATTGGCATTCAGACGATCCGGAGAAAATGTTGCTGCAAACTTTCACTCAGCCAATTTTTTCTCAGCCGACTTTCTTTTTTGAATCTATCGAGCGTCGCTGTCAGGCTCAGGGGTTTGGAGAGGGCAATTTTCAGGCACTCTTTCAAGCTATAGAACAAGAGCAAATTAAACGGGAAAAGTAGAAAATTTATATTATGGTGTCGCCAGTTATATAAAACCTTTGCAGGTCTACCGCCCATCAGCAGAAGCGGCGCGGAAGTCCGATCCCATTTTTCGCTCGGGGGTGAAAAGTGCCCCCAAGCTTTCGCACATAAACGACCGATTTTATACAAAAAGGGAGCTAAAAGCATTTCTCACCGGATTTTAGAACGACGCTATTATCTTTTGCGGTTATTGTGAGGTCGAGCTGGGTATGCCAAAAAAAACCTTTGGTCGCGTGCGATTCCCTCCCGAGGGCGAGAATCGCAAAATTCGCGTTTCTTTTCGGTTATGCGATCGCTAAACCACGCGATAGATAAAGCTCAGGGTGGCCCAGCTATTCACGTCTAAAGCGAAAGAATCATTGCTGGAAATTCCACCACCATAACTATCGAGATTGGCAGCGCTAGCGGCATGTAAATCCTGGAGAATGGCTTGGGTGATGGCCAGTGGGTTGCGAAGGCTGATTATCGGTTGGGCGTCGCCTTGGGGACGCATGAAACTCGCCAATGCGTAGAAGGTTTTGGAAAACGGACGGGTGGAAAAAATCACCTGGGTTTCCGTTAATCCTGCTTGCCCGTGCAGCACCCAAGATGCAGAGCCGGCGGCGTTGGGAACGATGAGGGTTTCCCCGGGATTTATCTGATTTTGTTCTACGTGGGGTTGAGTTTGTCCGGTTTTGGAGGTGGAAGGATCTGGGGAAGGATACAGCACGATCGCCTTGTCACTATTATCCAAGCTAAATAACAAACAGTAAACCGGCTTATCGCTGTAATTCACCAATCGATAGCGGATGCGATCGCCCAAAGACAAGGGAATCGGATTGCCATTCTTCGGCGCGATCGCCTCTGCCTTTTGTGGCGCGGGCCAAGGAGAGCGTCGGGTTTCGGTTTGGATAATCACCTTTTCTTCCGGAGCAACGGTTTCCAAACTCGCCCTCACCCCTAACTTAGAAGACCCTTCATTGGCACTTAAGCGCAGAAATTTGGCCGCCAATAACTTTTCCAGTTCCGGCTTCAATCGTTGCGCTGCGGTTTTAATCGCTTCTCCCCGTTCCCCCATTGTATTCAACAGCAGGCTTTTCCCCGGAGAAAATAAAGCGTAACTGCCTTCGGGAATGGAAGGCAAGGAGGAACTCGGTAGCTGCGCCAGCATGGCTTCCCGGGCGCGCCCAAACAAATAATCGGCATTTTGTTCGCCGGCGATCGCGGTGCTGACCCGGGGAATACCGGCAAAGGCACTGGTGGCGTCCACGCGCTCGATCCGTTGCAACCCGCTGTCTAGGGCGATGGTTAAGTTCAAGCTGCGAGGGAGGACGCGCACCTTTTCTTGCACCAGTTGCCCTTTTCGCAACCGGGTGGGACTCGGGGGTTGGGCGTTGGGGCTACCGGTGCCCAAGACTTGCGCCTTGACGCGCAATCCGTCGCGCGATCGCACCTGCAAGGTTTTCAAGGGGTCGTCCTCTGCTTCTTTCGGCAGGGGGGTCAAGATGGAGTTGGCTTCGTAGAATTGCACCGTCTGAGATGGCAGTCCGCCCAGCCAGACTACGGCACTTTGCCCGCCATCTTCTACCGCCTCTACTACGCCATCGGCAGAGGGTGGCTCCATGTCGAAAAATGCCAGGGCACCATCTTTGATTTTGCGAGTTTGCGTTTCTTCCTCGGTTTCGGTGAGTTTTTTCTTTAATTCCGGCTGTTGCAGGGGATCGCCGATGGTCTGCTGTATGGCACAGGATGCCCGTTGCAGGCTCAAGCTCAAGGTGGTGGCTGGGGTGGCTAACCACAGTTGTTGGGTTAGGGCATAGGTGAAAACCCCGGCACTAAACCCGATCCATCGCGCTTCGGTGGCGACGCGATCGGCACCGCTGGCGGAGAGGATGATGCCTTTATACGGCCCGGGCGATCGCTGCAAAAAGCCGCCTCGCGGTTTGATTTTCTCCCGGAAGGCGAGTTCGGCTTCGCTCGCAGAGGCGGTGGGCAACCCTTGTTGGGCGCGAATTCGCAAGTTGCCTTGCAGGTTCATCCCTGGATAGCTATAGCTGGTGTCCAATACGGCGATCGCTCTTTCCGTGGGCAGGGTTCTGAGCAGTTCTTCTAAGGTACTCTCGAGGATGTCATTGGCCTCCTGCCCTTCTCGTTCCGGAGACCCCCCATCTACCGGGATCAAGCTGTTTTGCAATCCTTCCCCGATTTGCTCTCCATTGATGCGACGACCGTAACCGCTGAAGTGAAACACTACGATATCTCTCGGTCCGGCGCGATCGCTTAAATGGCTGATAAAGGTTTCTTCTATATTCTGCCTGGTTGCTTTCTTGTCGATTAGGGTGACGATATTGTTCGGATCGAACCCAAATCGATGAATCAGTAGTTCCCGTTGCAGTTCTACGTCGGTGGCGCATCCAGAAAGATCCGGCATCGCCTCATAGTCGTCGATCCCCACCAGTAGCGCCAATTTCTGCGGGGCGGGGTCTGCTAAGGCTTGGTAGTAGCGATCGCTCGCTCGCCCTACCCAGGTTTCGCCCATTCCAAAGGCGGCTAGCGCCAAACTCGCCTTCTCTAAAAAGTCTCGTCGCGTCAGTGCCATTCCCTAAATTGTCCTTCTACCCTTAACTCTGATTGTTGTTATCGGCCTTTACTCGCTGCAATCCCTAGGATGCACCATCCCGCTCGGAATGCTAACACTCCCGTTCCATTTCCACCGCTCCCCTTTCTTCCTCCTCTGGCTTCACTTTTCCCACTGTTTGTTTTCTAGTTTTGGCTCTCGAGGTTCTTTTCGTCAAGCCATCCCGCCCAGATTTCTCCTCACTCCGCCCAATTTAAGGTTCTGCAATCTGCAACGCTTTGTGCAACTCAATTCCCCTTGACCTGCCATTTGAGTGGACTCTTCCTCTGCCTCTGCGGCGCTGCTTCTCAGACTTAAGTGAGAATCCGCTCTGCCCGCGCTTCCCCGGGCCGCTCTTGTGTTTTATACCCCCCTGGCGGCGTCGATCGCCGCCCTGGTTGGCTCTGCCTTACCTTCCTGCAGCGCTTCTGTGATTTTGCCCGTGCGATTTTACTGCAAAATCCCACGGCTTAAACTGTGATTTCATTGTACCTGTTTTCCCTGCGGTTTGTAAACTACCAGGTTGCCAATTTCTCTGCTAGAGCGTTGCTGTGGGTCTAGAAAAATTCAGCCATAAATCCGCTTTCTATCGCTCCTGGGTGGCGAATGCCGATCGCCACTACCCGGGGTAGAGACGCAAGTTTTCGCGTCTCTACAATTCCCCCTTTCATTCCTCTATACCCCGGCAATTCATACCTTGCCCCTTACCGGGTTCTAGAGATGAAATTAATAAGATTCTGCCGGCACCCGCATGGCGCGAGCCAATTCGGCGGCTACCTCCGGACGGGAAAATTCTGGCGGTGGCGTTTCGCCCCGGCGCAACATTTCCCGCACCTTGGTTCCCGATAGGTGAATTCGCTGCTCTGGGTTACTCGGACTGGTTTTGGTGGTTGCCATTCCCTCAGTAACGGTGCAGAAAAAGGCATGCTCGAATTTCATCGGCAAAATGCCCAATTCTTCCGGTTCGAATTCGTCAAAAATATGTTGCGCGTCGTAGGTTCCATAGTAGCTGCCAACACCGGCATGATCGCGCCCGACAATAAAGTGGGTGCAACCGTAGTTTTTCCGCAGCAAGGCGTGGAAAATCGCTTCTCTCGGCCCGGCATAGCGCATCGCCGCTGGGTTAATGGCAAGCATTACCCGGTCTTTCGGGTAGTATTTCTCCATCAAAATCTCATAGCAGCGCATCCGCACGTCTGCTGGAATATCGTCGGATTTGGTGGCCCCCACTAAGGGATGCAAAAATAAGGCATCCACGCTTTCTAAGGCGCATTTGGTGATGTATTCATGCGCCCGGTGGATGGGATTGCGGGTTTGGAAGGCAACGATGCTTTTCCACCCTTTTTCCCGAAAGATTTTGCGCGATGCTGCTGGGTCGATTTGATAGTTGGGAAACTGGGGATGGGCGTCGCGCTGTAGCAACCACACCGGCCCGGCTAGATTAATCGGGCCTTGGTCGTAAATGACTTTCACCCCAGGGTGCTTGGTGTCTTCGGTGCGGTAGACGTTCACCGCCTCTAAAGCTTTGTTGTAGCGATATTTTTGGGTCAGCTCCAGTATCCCGACAAATCGTCCGTCTGGAGCGTCTAAGCGCACCCAACTTCCTTCTTTTAAGGGTTCGGCAACTTCTTCGCTGACTGGGAGGGTTATCGGTACTGACCAGGGTAAACCATTGGCTAATCGCATATCCGTGACTACTGGATCGTAGTCCTGTTGCTCCATAAAGCCGGTTAGAGGACTAAATCCACCGATCGCAATGAGTACCAGGTCGGATAGCGATCGCTCGCTCAGTTGCACTCGCGGCATTTCAAGGGCGCGATCGAGAAATTCCCGCTTCTGTGCTTCGCTGACGATCCGATTCACCAGATGGCCTCCGTGGGGGGCAATGGCGTCTGAATGCTGAGTCAAAACAATCCCTCTGTTTAATCTGTGCAATTGTTAAGTTTTCCTCATTTTTATCATACTGGCCGACGTGACATTCTGCACCGGTTAACCAGCTAGCTCTTTAATTGGGGAACCGCAACCAGGAAAATTCCGGTAGAACTCAAGCGCTTTGCACCCTAACAACAATTTCGCTTCAGGTGGTTTGCCCCTATTCCCCTGCTAACCCCCTTTTTCATCTACCCCTACCCCCACCCTTTCTCTCCCCCCGCCGGTCCTCTGCGCGCGCTCCCCCCCACTCCACCGCGATCGCTTCTTCCATTCTTGCTCCCCAAAATTCTCCCTCTCCCCCCCCTTGACATCCCGCCAATTTGACCCTATCCTAAACATAATGGGAAAGGTGCGCGCATATATATAGCCGCCTTCGCGCATCACCAGTCATTCAAACTAGGTGCGAGCCACAAAAAACCCGATTCGCTCATTTCCCCGCTCTCGCCTGGAACCACCTCTCCCCGATCTGCCGATTCATTCACCCCCACGATATCTCACGTGAAAATCGCAACAAAACTTTATCCAATATTTCCCCAAACCCCCTTGACAACTGTTCCCACTTGACCTAATATACGGATAATGGAAAAGGTGCGCGCCTATATATGCCATGACCGTTTACTGCCTGAATCCCGCCTGCCCGAAACCCGAGAACC
>NZ_JAYFEQ010000810.1:0-16408 GCF_055795085.1 Phormidium sp. CCY1219
CTGGTCTTCTGGTCAGGTGAGCTTGGGAAAATAAAGTCTTACCAAGCCCCTCCCTTTAGGGATGGGGTTCCTGACGGATGCCCTTTCCTTGTCCACCACAGGATATCCCTACAGGTGTAGCACAAATTTTCTGCCGCTGAGGGGTCTTTCCCCTACTGTGCCCCTATACCACATCGGCTTTATTTTGTCAATACTTTTTTGAGAGAAAGACAAGAAATGTTCCAACCGTTTACATTTCGTTAGATTTCTTTAACTAAGTTCATTTAATTTTCGGAAAAACAGTGATAAGATTTTATGAACACAGCAATAAGCGACTCGGATACGCTTGTTGTTCTAGAACTCTTTTAAATCAACCACTGGAGGACAAAGCTATTATGGATAACGTTACTGTCAAACCCGAAACCCGCAATCACAAAGGATTCTTCGTTCAGGAAGCTTCTTATAAGCTGATGGGCATCGATCGCTCCGGCTGGGCGTTGATTTGCGTGGAAAATTCCTGCCAATATGTAGATCCGGACAATCTAGAATCGGCTCCCGATGTGGAAGACGCCCTAGATTAATTTAAAGTTAACACAACTTAACATTCAACCAGCAAAAATTTAGCTTGGGCGGCTGTCCTGACTTCAGGTACAGCCACATTTTTTTTCTACCCTAACCTTGGGCATTTACCACTTGTTCTAGGGCGGGTTTAATCGTGGGATATTGATAGTCAAAGCCGAACTCTTGGGTGCGCTTCGGCAACACTTGCTGCCCTTCTAGCACCAGCTTTGCCGCATCTCCCAACAACATTTGCAGGGCAAAATCGGGCACCGGCAACCAGGAGGGACGGTGCATCACCTGGGCGAGGGTGTCGCACAGTTGGTTCATGCGAACCGGATTCGGGGCGGTACCGTTTATCGTGCCTTCGATCGCCGGATTTTGCAAGGCAAAGAGCATCAGATCGGTTAAATCCTCCCGGTGAATCCAAGAAAACCACTGTTTGCCATTGCCCAACGGTCCGCCGGCAAACAAGCGAAACGGGGTGAGCATTTTGGCGATCGCCCCCCCATTCCCGATAACGATTCCCGTGCGAACGATCGTCAATCGCGTACCGGTTTGCGTCACCTGTTGCGCTTGCGCTTCCCATTCCCGACACACTTGTGCCAGAAAATCATCCCCCGGCGGCGCGGTTTCGTCAAAAGTTGCCGTTTCGCTAGTGCCGTAATATCCAATCGCCGAAGAATTCACCAATACCGACGGTTTCGGATTGGCAGCCGCGATCGCTTCGACAATTTTGCGCGTCCCGATTTTGCGACTGTCGATGATTTCGCGCTTGCGTTCCTCACTCCAGCGTTCGTCCGCGAGGGGGGCACCGGCTAAATTCACCACCCCATCACAACCGCTAATCGCATTTTGCCACTCCCCCGATTCCTTGGGCGTATAGGCGACAATTTCTACCGTTGGGAAAGCAGAATCGGGAAAAACTCGCCGCGCTTTCGTTGCGTTGCGCGTCAGTACCAGCACCTGATGACCCTCTTGATGGGCTTTTTCCACCAAGCGAGTGCCCACAAATCCCGTAGCACCCGTAATCGCAATTTTCATCTTCGACTTTCCCCTGCAGGTTGACTCATTCTGCCCTATTTTATCCCCATTTTCCACCAGAATCATAGAAATAAACCGCAGTCCCACGGCATTGCCGTGGGATCGCAGGAGACAGATGCGGTGGAATTAAGAATTTATCGGGGACAATTGAGAACGTGGTTCATTTCTAAGCAGTCATGCAAAATAAATTGCACATCCATTTTTGAGGTTGTAAGCTGGGCTAACAGCCGATTGGCTTCTAGATAAATCTCTAGCGGTGGGGAGCAATGCCCACCCTACGCTACTTTAATAAGTCTCGCAATAGTTCAGATATTCTCCAGCGACATAACCATCCACAGGCGCGTCAACTTCCACCCAACCGTCGCTTCCGCGACCTTCAATTTCCACTTGTTGGCTATTGGATAATGTGGTTACTACATCACTTCCAACTGAGGGACGTTGGCGAACGTTTAAACCGCCATAGGCATCAACTTCGCGACAGCCTCCACTGGCGATCGGGCCGGGTTCGGGAGCCGATGCGCTACAGTAACTCAGAAACTTCGCCGCTACATAACCGTTCATGGGAGAATCAATTTGCACCCAGTCTCCACTCGCAGTGGTGGGATTGGCCAGGGAAACGGTTTCGTTCTCTTCTAAACCGCCAATGACACGACCCCAGGGACGAGCGCGGACATTCAAACCTGAATTTGAATCCACTTCTCGACAACTGGTGGCTTGTGCGACTTGAAATTCTCCTCTATTGGAAGAAACCCTATCAGTTGGGTTAGCTATAGAAGCAGGAGCGATCGCGGTGGCGGCTAAAGAGAAAGCCGCAGTCAATCCTAAAGTTTTTTTCAAGTTATTAATAAAGGTTTTCATAAGGGAAACCTCCCTTTCTGACTTCTAATCTCATATTTGCAGATATTATGCAAACTGCCATCCATCGATAGTGATAAACCTTAATATATTCTTTAGATTACTATTTTCTCAAAGAATTTTACCTCGGCAAAAACTGCCAGTCTGGGAGGGAGTGAGGTGGGAAGTTACCCACCTCTGTTGCGCCTTGCACGGCTTGTTCCGGGAACAGTGCGCCATCAATCCAGGGTTAAGAATTTTCCGTAGCGGGGTAAACTCTCCACTCTTGAATGCCGCGATCGCGCAAAATCGATTCCGCGCGAGCGATTTGCTCGTCAGTGCCATCAATTCGCACAATCGATTGCCCTTGGGAAACCCGAGCATTGTACGCTTTCGTATCCTTTTGCGTCAGTTGGTCTCCCGCCACAGTGCCGATAATCATACCGCCGAGAGTGCCGTAAAAACTTCCCGCACCGGTCATTCCCAGCACCGTCATCAGGGGACTGGTGACGGAAATGGCATCTAATCCGGTTAAAATTAACATCGTCATCCCGGTGAGCAAGCCGGCAAAACCGCCCAAACCGGCACCCATCAGCGCGCCTTTGCCCAAACTTTCTACCGTGCGATGCTCGAGAAACTCGCTACTCGGGCTAAACATTTCCGTATCGGAAAGGTTATCTTTTGTGGCAACAACCACCCGATCCATTGGAAAGCCGGAATTTTTCAGCGCTTCGATCGCCGCTTCTCGTCTTTCGGGATTTTCAAATGCTCCCATTGCCCGTTTGTGTAGTTCTAAAGCCATGATTTTATTCTCCTAAATTATTACGATTTGCGCGACAAAAAGCAGGTTTTTCTTCATCCACTCAGCCCGATCGCCCGTAAAATTTCATTAGCGCGGGTACTGGCAAGTCCCTCAGTTCGTTCGGGAATTTCATCAAAATCGCCGCGCAACGCTTTTAAGGCAAAAATTTCGCAATCGATTTCATCGCGAGTCCGAACTCCGAGACGGCGAATTACGAACAGGGGCGGACACCATCCCTGCACCGCATGTTGAAACAAAAAGGGCAGGACAATTGCTGGCAGCCACAGCCAATTTTGATTCACAAAAGCGCCGAGAAGCACGCCAGTGAAGGCGAGCACTGAGGCGTTTGCTTCCAGCACTCGTTCCGTATCCCATTCTCGCTCTAACTCGGCAATGCGATCGCCGATAGTGGAGTTTGAGTTTTCCGCATACTGGCGCACTCTGTCCGCCATTTCGCGGTCGATTTTGGCATTCACTTCTTCCGCCGTATTCTGCCGAACTCGACTGGCATTATCTACAGGGTTCGTTGTGGTGTTTAGGGTTTCAGTATCCATCAGTTCATTCCTCTTTCAGTCAACGTTAAATTAGCTGTTGAAAAATCTTGCAAATCGAGATATAATATCGGCAGGTTTACCCACTGCTGCCACGGCGAACCTTTCCGGTTGCTCTGGAGTTGGATTTGCAGGTTTTACCCCATCGTCCAGGGTGAGTGGAGACCGGGTAGATGGGCGATCGCGCCTATGGGTAATCGTCGGGAGTTGTCAAACCGCAGCAAAAATTGCGGCAGATGGAACCTGCCAGAAAATTATTTGGGTTTGCCGTTTAATTGTAGACCATTTTGTGTTAAAATATACTCTACCTTGAGGGGGAAATAAAATAGGATGGGCATGGCCCACCCTACCCCTAGGTCTATCCGGTAAAATTGAGCCTAATTGGCCGATCGCTGCACGGGGAGATTCGCCGCTTGCCATGCTTTCCAGGAACCGGGGATATTAATGACGCGCTCGAAGCCATGTTTTTGCAGGAGACTGGCGGCAATTGAAGCGCGATAGCCACTCCCGCAATAGGTTGCGATCGCCTGATTTTTATCCAACTCATCCAGATGTTCTTCCAAGTGCGGGGTGAAAATATGTTTCGCCCCTGGAACTGCTCCGCTTTCGTATTCTCCATCGCTTCGCACGTCCAGTACCGTGAGATGGGCATCTTCCTTATGGGCATCCAGGTCGCGCACGGTCCATTCATCCAAGTGAGCCAAGGGCAAACCAGCATTTTGCCAGCTTTGCATTCCCTCGTGCAGATACCCCACCAGATTGTCGTAACCCAAGCGGAACAACTGTGCCGTGACCAGGGGTAAATCCCGCTCGCTGTCTACCACCAGCACAATGCGTTTTTCCGGGTCTACCATCCAACCCACCCAGTTGGGAAATGCCGGACGCAGGGCAATATTCACCGCACCGGGAATATGTCCGCCGCCGAAAGCGAGAATCGATCGCGTATCGATGAGGATGGTATTTTCATCGGGCATCATCCCCCGAACTTCTTCCGGGGAGAGGGGTTGCACCGTGGGCAAGCATCCTTTCACCGGCGCGCCTTTTGCGTTGACTTTTTTCAGGCGGAAGTAATGGGTGGGGGCTTCCGGCATATCCGCAAGCAGCCATTGGATAAACTCTGCTTCGCTGCGCTCTTGCAGCGCCTCGTTAAACAGACGTTCGTTACCGATCGTACTGTGGCGGCGATCGCCAATCGACTTGCCACAAGAGGAACCCGCACCGTGACAGGGATACAGTTCCACGCGATCGCCCAAGGGCACCAGTTTCTCGAATAACGAGCGATACAAGGCACCGGCTTGCTCTTGTTCCGTCCCCGTCCCCGACAGATCCGGTCGCCCCACATCCAAATTAAACAAAGTATCTCCGGTGAAGACGGCAAACGGTTCTTTGCCTTGTTTGGAATCGTAAAGCAGCAAACTGATATGTTCCGGACTGTGGGTGTATGTATCGCTTTCAGGGTCACGCTGCCGAGTTGCAATTCATCTCCCTCGCGCAATTGCTCTAAATCAAACTGATAATCCTCGCTTTTCCCGCCGTAAATCTTTGCCCCGGTGCGCGCTTGCAGTTCGTGGGAACCGGACACGAAATCGGCATGAATGTGGCTCTCGATGATGTGAGTAATTCGCACCTGACGCGATCGCGCCATTTGCAAATAAATATCCACATCCCGACGCGGATCGATAACCGCTACCGCACCGGCTTTGTCATCTCCCACCATGTAAGATAAGTGAGCTAATCCTTCAACGTTGATTTGCTCTAAGACTAAAGCCATTTGAATTCCTCCTGGAAAAATTTAGTAACCACATACAATCCCCCCTAGCTATAGTAAGATGAGCAAATATTTGCCCACCCTACCAGTGCGGGCATGATATTACATTGGGTGAGTGGCTTTTTAACCATGTCTCCTCGCCCGCCGATCTGTGTGGCATCAGAACCGCCCTCCCCGGGAAAAAGCGCTTAAAATGGTGCGCGATCGGGGAAAGGGCGATAATTTCCCCTATCCTTTCTTCTTACCCCTTCAAAGCAAGGAATTGACGGGTAAGATGTTTCTACCAACCCGCAGGGGTTTCGATGTCAGATTTTTGCTCTTTTGGCACTGCAGCACCGGGTTTGTTGACCAGATGTACCTTTGTTGCTTGCGGGCCGCTCATGCCTTCTTCTTCCGTAAATTGTACCCCCGCGCCTTCTTTCAGTTCGTCGAATTTGTCATTGAGGACGCTATTGCGGTGGAAGTAGATTTCGCGACCCGTTTGACTGCTGCGGATAAACCCGTATCCCGCTTCGGGGAAGAGTTGAGTGACGATCGCGATATTTTCCTGTTCTGGATGATACTTCACCTCATTGCGTTGTCGTTCGTTGAGTTCGATGAGTTGCTTGCGTGCTGCTTCAAATGCACTGCGAATCACCGTGCTTAAGTCATCATATTGATTGCCCTCCCCGGGATTGCGAACCACCGCCAATTCGTGATTGGGCGGTACCCTAATATCGAAGCGGACCCGATAGGGAGAACCGCTGTTGGGGTGTTCGTGTGCCTTTTCGATAGCAACTCGGCAACTACTAATGTGGTCGCAGAATTTTTCCAGTTTGGCAATCTTTTCGTGAATTAAGTTATCTATAGCCTCTGTTTTATCTACGTTGCGATAGGTAATTTCTGCTGGTACTTTCATACTCGCTCCCGTCTTTCAATCGACTTCTATTAAGTTGCTAACCTCTCGGTAAATCAGAGGTTATCATAGGTTTATGGTAGCGAGGCGATCGCCCTTTTGCGTTCTATCGAATGACAGAACTTCGGAACGGGATCGACTTGAGGAGCGCGAGACAGAAGTTTACCGCATCCCTGCTGAAGCTGCAATCTATGGGAAACATGCAGCGATCGCTTGCCCAGGGCACTACGGAAACATCGGCAACGAGTTTGAGGCTCGGGTCAGGTCAAACTCCCGGAATTGGCGTCAACTTTAGGGCGCGTTCTTGAGGCTTTAGAGTGGGCAATCGGCGTGTAACATTTTCCTACTTTAACCTCATAGAAGCCTAAATTAACTGGTTTTTGCATGAGTAGAAACGTAGGTTTTGAAAAACTCTTTCATTTGCGGTTTACCCTCGCAATCCAATCCCATTTCTTTGCCTTTTTGCATGGCATCTTCTGGGGACATGCCTTCATGGATAGCCACATTCATCAGGGCCATCATGCCCGATCGCAGACCGCTTTTGCAGTGGATTAAAGTAGGTTTGGGCAAAGCATCAATTTGCTGCATGACGCGATCGGCCAGTTCTTCATTCAGTTGGTCTGGTTTCACGGGAAGATTCACATATTCCAGTCCCCGGATATCTGCCTGAGACCCTTCATAGCGGATAAAGCCTTGTTCTCCTGGATCGCGCAGGTTCATTACCGACTTATATCCCGACTGCGCCGCTTCCTGCAAGTCTTCTGGGGTTAAGGGTGTCATCGCAATGGCGATTTTGTCGTTAATTTTTTTTACGTTTTGCATGGGATTCTCCTGGGGTAAATTGTCGAGTTTGCCAAACCAGAGATAGAGCGCAAAACTTAGCGCCAAATATGGCAGGCTTGGGTTATAGAAATTGAGGGAACCGATGCGGGAGGTTTTCCTGTGGTTCTGGTCAGTTTTGGCCATTAAACTGAAGCCAAGTTATCCGGATTGGGACAGAACTGGCTAGAGGAAGCCAAGTCAGAGGCAACGCTTAAGCTTGTCTGGTTATTAATATAATTCAAGAGAGGCAGAGTCTCAATCCTCCTAAAGATAGATTGATGAGGACTTGCCATCTGGAGCCAGGGAGAAATTTTAACAAAAACTTAACCCGAGGGAGCGATCGCGCCTGGATGGGGGCGCAGAGAAGATGTCCACCGAGGAAACGGCGACGCGGGAGACGAGAAATCTATCTTTCGACGGTGGGAGGGGAAACACTGGTTCGATATGCTACTAAACAAGCGCGAAGCTGATGAAAACATTGTGAGGCTAGCTACTTATGACTGCAACCGTATCTGCCCCGAACAACATCGAATCATATTTAGGGAACGAAGCGGAAGATCTGCTCACCTATAAAGCCAAAGTGCCCAAAGAGAGACTGCACCTGCCCGGATCCGACTTAGTAGAGCGGATTTGGGCGCACAGCGATCGCTCCCCCCAAGTGTTGCGATCGCTGCAGCAACTCTATAGCCACGGGAGACTCGCCAACAGCGGGTATCTGTCCATCTTGCCCGTAGACCAAGGCATCGAACACTCCGCCGGTGCATCCTTTGCCCCCAACCCCCTGTACTTCGATCCCGAAAACATTATTAAACTCGCCATTGCCGGCGAGTGCAACGCCGTAGCCACCACTTTAGGCGTCCTCGGCAGCATTTCGCGCAAATACGCCTACAAAATCCCCTTCATCGTCAAACTCAACCATAACGAACTGCTCAGCGTTCCCAACAGCTACGACCAAATCATGTTCGGGCAAGTCGAGCAAGGGTGGAACCTCGGCGCAGTAGCCGTTGGCGCAACCATTTACTTCGGCTCTTCCGAGTCCCCCCGCCAAATTCAAGAAGTCAGCCAAGCCTTTGCCCGCGCCCACGAATTGGGCATGGCCACCATTCTCTGGTGCTACCTTCGCAATAGCGCCTTCAAGCAAGACAAAGATTATCACGTCGCCGCCGACTTAACCGGCCAAGCCAATCACCTCGGCGTTACCCTAGAAGCGGATATCATCAAGCAAAAACTGCCCGAATGCAACAAAGGCTATGGTGCGGTTTCCGACGCCCTGGGCAAAAAATACGGACGCACCCACGATTTGGTTTATAGCGAATTAACCTCCGAACACCCCATCGACCTAACCCGCTATCAAGTGCTTAACTGCTACGCCGGGCGCGCCGGATTGATTAACTCCGGGGGTAGTTCTGGCAAAAACGACTTTGCCGAAGCCGTGCGGACCGCCGTAATTAACAAACGCGCCGGGGGAACCGGATTGATTTCCGGTCGCAAGACCTTCCAACGGCCCTTTGAAGAAGGGGTCAAGCTCTTTCATACCATCCAGGACGTTTACTTATCCCCCGATGTCACCATCGCTTGACAAAAAATCTTGTGTTGCGACGCCCTAGTAGGATAATTTCGATCTGAAACATATCCGTAGTTTGGGCGAGGCAGGACGCATGAAGCTGGCAGCACGAATCGGGCAGGTAACACCCTCTTTGACCTTGGCAATTTCCGCCAAAGCCAAAGCGATGAAAGCCGACGGCGTAGATGTTTGTAGTTTTAGTGCGGGAGAACCGGATTTCGACACTCCCGCCCACATTAAAGACGCGGCGCAAAAAGCACTAGAAGCCGGGAAGACGAAATACGGACCGGCGGCGGGAGAGCCAAAATTGCGCGCTAGCATCGCCAATAAACTGAAAGCCGACAACGGGCTAGACTGCGCGCCGGAAAATATTATCGTCACCAACGGGGGGAAGCATTCCCTTTTCAATCTGATGGTGGCTTTGCTCGACCCGGGGGATGAAGTCATCATCCCCGCCCCCTACTGGGTCAGCTATCCGGAAATGGTCAAGCTAGCCGGTGCGGTGCCGGTCATCGTCTCCACCACGATGGAAAACGGTTATAAAATCACCCCGGAACAGCTCAAGGGCGCTTGTACGACAAAAACCAAGCTGTTCGTGCTTAATTCTCCCTCGAATCCCACCGGGATGGTTTATACCCCGGAGGAGATTCGCGCCCTGGCGCAGGTGGTGGTGGAAAAAGACATTTATGTGGTGTCGGACGAAATTTATGAAAAAATTCTTTACGATGGGGCGCAGCATTTGAGTATCGGTGCGGTTTCACCGGAAGCGTTTCAACGCACTATCGTTAGCAATGGGTTTGCTAAGGCGTATTCGATGACGGGGTGGCGAATCGGCTATTTGGCTGCAGACGCTCAATTGATTAAGGCAACTACCACGATTCAAAGTCACAGTACGTCGAATGTCTGTACGTTTGCTCAGTATGGGGCGATCGCCGCGTTGGCATCTTCCCAAGCTTGCGTGGAAGAAATGCGCCAAGCGTTTGCCATGCGTCGCAAATACATCCTAGACCGTCTCCAGGCAATGCCGGGACTCACTTGCCCGCAACCGCAAGGTGCGTTTTACGTGTTTCCCAATATCAGCCAGACGGGGATGAAATCGATGGAGTTGTGCAATCTGTTGCTAGAATCGTACAAAGTGGCGGCGATTCCCGGCGTGGCGTTCGGCGATGATGAGTGCATTCGCTTGTCTTATGCCACGGATCTGCCGACGATTGAGAAGGGAATGGATCGATTGGAGCAGTTTTTGCGCGATCGCCTCTCTGGAAGTTGACGCGATCGGCGAACCCTCACCCAATCCCCCCCGGGGCGTATCGCCCGCGCCCCTCGCCTTTGTCACTCACCCGGTTGACTCGGGAAATTGCCCCGGGGGTTCAAAACCTCCAGAGAGAAAAACCGGGTTTGAGCGACAAAGGTGGGGTTTTGTAGTGGAGAAACTCACAATAGGGGGAGAAAGTCGCGCAAATGGTTTTTATTCCGGAACAAGCAAGAAGAGAGTCTGATATTCTGGCACAGCAGGGCAATGCGGAGGCGATCGCCCGCTATGAGGACAAGATTAAAGCCAACCCCACCGAACCAACGAATTATTGGCATCTGGGATGGGCACTGCTGTGTCAGGGAGAAAAATTGCAGGCGACAAAATGCTGGGAAACGGCGATCGCCCTCACCCATCCCGCCGCAGGCCCTCTCCACAGCCCTGACGCGATCGCTGCCCTGGAAACTGAAGCCTTGCGCTGGGAAAACCTGCCCGATTATCCCACGGCTTTTATCATCCGTCAAGCCCTCCGAGAACTCGCACCGCAGAATTTGAACAATCTGCTGGGGTTGGTTTCCTTGTCCCTGGAACTCGACCCCCACTCCCTACAGCTCAAGCGAGATTTGCTCCACCTGTGCCAACTTCTAAGCGGCGAAAACCGCAACCCGGACCTGGATATCCATCGCCTCGCCCATGTTCTCGAAAAATTATTTTTCGTTCATCCATTACAGGAGTTTATCGACATCTGCATAGAACGGGAACTCCTGCAAAACCACCCCCAAGAAGCCTGGTTTAAAAGTACCCTGGGAACGTACTACAATAATTTGGGCGCGCAGCTTTATCAACAAAAAGCATTCGAGGCGGCGGTCAGTTATTTTAAAAAATCCCAACACCTGAAATCGGGAATCGTCGAGTCTCTCGAACTGGCCAAATACAGTTATAACATCGGTAGAGCTTTGATGGGGCAAAGAAAATTTGAGGAAGCGTTACCCTATTTGGAGGAATCTCACAACCTCAATCCTAACTTAGACCCCCAGGGCTATCAGCTTTTTAAGGCTCGCTATGAAATCAAAAACATCCAAAAAGGATATGAATTTACCACCGATTGGTTTAGCGTTAACATCGGCTTTTTAACGAAATGCTTGAGTCATTTAGTGGGCGCGCCGCACATTCAAGGCTTAGAAATTGGAAGCTGGGAAGGGCGTTCTACTTGTTGGTTTTTAGAACGAATTCTCACTCACGAAACGGCGAGAATTACCTGTATCGATACCTTTCAAGGAAGCGTGGAACATCAGGGGTGGTATGAAACGACGTTTCTCGATCGCGTAGAGGAACGCTTCGACAAAAATATTGCCGTGACGGGGACCGCACAGAAGGTGAAAAAATGCGTCGGGTCTTCCCAGGAGGTGTTGCGATCGCTTCCCCCGAACTGTTACGATTTTCTTTATATCGATGGCTCTCATCTTGCCTGTGACGTACTCGCCGACGCTATTCTCGGCTGGGGGCTACTCAAAATCGGGGGAATCCTGATTTTTGATGATTATGATTTTACCTTCACCAACCGCCCTAACGACGCCACCAAAATCGGCATTGATGGGTTTCTCGCATCTTATCACCACAAGTACAAAATGATTTACAAGGAAAATCGTGTTGTGGTACAAAAAATTGCGTCCTAAACTTCAGGTTTTTTTCGTTTTGGCTTGCAATTTGTTGTTGGATTATCTTGTACCGACCGATCGCCCACCCGCCCTGTATAACTCCTAACCCCCCGATCGCTTTTTCTTCTATGGCGCGATCGTCCAGTCTTCGAACCTCAGATCCGGCACTCGTTCGAAGTCTCGGCGATTGCGCGTGACCAAAATCCCATGATTGGCGATCGCGATCGCGGCAATTTTTAAATCTTGCCTGCCAATCCGGATTTTTTGACCCACCCATTCCGCGTACCTTGTGGCAGCTTCCTCGTCAAAATCCAGCACCTCGATGCTGTTAAAATACTCCACTCCCTGTCGCAATCCTTTGTACGCCCAAATCAGGCGATCGGATTGCTTGGATTGGGAAGAATTCGAGATTGCCTTTAGCCATCCCCGCATTTGTTCTTCTACCGTAACAATTGTTACAGCAATTTCCTCTGGATTGACTTGACTCACCCGTTGCGTCACCATCGGATGGCGACGTTGAAAAAGCGAGACACAATCCGTATCCAGTACCCACAGAGTCACCCTTACACTTCCTCCATCTGTAGGTTCTCAAATTCTTCTTCCATTTCCGCATCGATTTCGTTGCGGTAAGCGGCAATTTCTTCTAGCACTTCATCAAAGAGTGGATTATCCGCGTACATGCCTGCAAACTTCATCCAAGGATGTTCCCCGTTGGCCGGCATAATTTCTAACGAGTACATCTCGCTGTTATCCAGGCGATCGCGAATTTCCCCCTGCAACCGTTCCAAAGCTTCTTCTTTCGTTGACCCAGAAGCATGACAATCGGCCCACTCTAAAATCCTTGCCGTAAATTCCCCTTCAGTAACCGATTTAATTGCCACCGTTAATTGAATTGGCGTGGGATTATTTTCCGATAAATCTCGTACTTTTATATGCATCATTCTCTCCAATTATTCTTTTTTGTTACCCCAGTGTCATACTCAGTCATTTGAGGTATAGTTTCCCGCACTGCGACTATTCATCTCTCAATTGTAGCGTTTTTTCGACGTTTTTCAAGCCAGACTTGCGAGGGGGAAAAATTGCACTGGAGGGGCAGCAAGTATTGTCAATCTGTGATGTAGGAATTAACAACAGTGGAGGAATGGCAGCGGTGGGCGATCGCCCCTCACGGTGGTTCCCTTGTCAGAGATTTTCCACAGGACGCATCGCCAACAGAAATCCCACAGACGGAATCTGGTAGTGTTTTAGCACAGGCTATGTGGCGGATTTTCCTGGGGTGCAAGTGCCTCAGAGAACTGCCAAACGAGAAAATCCCAATTATTGGAGAAACTCAGGAGTATGGAGGCATTAAAAGGACGAGATTTCCTAAGCGTTACCGATGTAAGCGTCGAGGAACTGCATGGGTTACTGGACTTAGCGGCACAGATGAAAGCCGGCAAAGCGAAGCCTCGGCGAGAAAAAGTGCTCGGGTTGCTATTTTATAAAGCATCCACCCGCACCCGGGTCAGTTTTTCCGTGGCGATGTACCAACTCGGGGGGCAAGTCATCGACCTGAACCCAAACGTCACCCAAGTCAGTCGCGGCGAACCCTTACCGGATACGGCGAGGGTATTAGACCGATATTTAGATGTGCTCGCGGTACGAACCTTTGCCCAAGAGGACTTGCAAAGCTTTGGCGATTATGCCGATATTCCGGTCATCAATGCGTTAAGCGATCGCTTCCATCCCTGCCAAGCCTTAGCCGACTTACTCACGGTTCGCGAATGCTTCGGCACCTTTAACGACATCACCCTGACCTATCTTGGCGATGGCAACAACGTCGCCCACTCCCTGCTACTCGGCTGCGCGATGGTGGGAATGAATATTCGCGTGGCGACCCCAAAACAGTTTGAACCCGCCGCCGATATTGTGGAACAAGCCAATAAAATCGCTGCCGGAAAAAGCGAAGTCCGCCTCACCGACGACCCGATTGCTGCCGTGAAAGGGTCCGATGTCCTCTATACCGATGTTTGGGCGAGTATGGGACAAGAAGAACAAGCCCGAACCCGGATTCCGTTATTTCAGCCCTACCAAGTGAATGAAGATTTGTTAAGCTATGCGGACAGCAACGCCATCGTTTTGCACTGCTTACCAGCACATCGCGGGGAAGAAATTAGCGATGGGGCGATCGAAGGGCATCAATCCCGCGTATGGGATCAAGCAGAAAACCGGATGCACGCCCAAAAAGCCTTATTAGCCAGCGTACTTGGGGCTGATTGAGATTTTCCCCCACCCCAGATCCGGTATTCGCGTAGCCGTTCTCCAGACGGCTACGTTTTCACCTTGGCGATTATTTTTTCACAACTCAAATGCAACTAATTGACTGGTTGATTGTTTTGCTTTACCTCGTAGCCACCATGTGCTTGGGGTTATATCTGTCGCGAAAAGGGTCAAAAAGTTTGGCCGACTTTTTCGTATCCGGGCGATCGCTGCCCTGGTGGTTAGCCGGTACCAGCATGGCAGCCACCACCTTCTCCATCGATACCCCGCTTTACATCACCGGGGTGGTGGGCAACCGAGGAATTGCCGGCAACTGGGAATGGTGGATATTCGGCATCTCCCACTTAATTATGGTCTACATTTTCGCCCGCATGTGGCGACGTTCGGAAGTCATTACCGATGCTCAACTCACCGAATTGCGCTACGGCGGAAACATGGCAGCCATCCTGCGCGGCATCAAAGCCTTTATCTTTGCCGTTCCCATGAACTGCATCGCGATCGGCTATGCCATGCTGGCAATGGTCAAAGTGGTAGAAGCCCTGGGAATTTGGCAGAGTTTCGGCATCGAAGCCACTGACAATACCCTCAAACTCCTCAGCGTAATAGGCGTCAGTATTTTCGTCTTGATTTATGCCGGGTTAGCCGGTTTGTGGGGAGTCGTCGCCACGGATTTCTTTCAATTTTTCCTCGCCTTATTTGGCGCGATCGTGGTGGCATTCTTTGCCATTAATAGCGTCGGCGGCATTCACGAACTGGTCGCCCAAGTCCCCCAAGCGACCGACAAAGATATGCTCTCCTTGTTGCCCCTCACCGTAGGCGGCGAAAACGGGTTAATTACCTTCAGCAAAACCGCCGGCATTACCGCCAGTACCTTTTTTGCCTATGTGGCGATTCAGTGGTGGTCCTGGCGACGCAGCGACGGCGGCGGCGAATTCGTGCAGCGCTTTGCTGCCGCTAAAAACGAAACGGAAGCGGAAAAAGCGGCATGGTTGTTCAATATCATGCACTATGTGGTTCGCACCTGGCCCTGGATCCTGGTTGCCTTGGCCGCACTGGTCCTTTATCCCAATTTAGAAGACCGGGAATTTGGCTATCCGAAACTGATGCTCGACTTCTTGCCCCCCGCATTGTTAGGGGTGGTTGTCGCTTCTCTGGTGGCGGCATTTATGAGTACCGTCTCTACTTCGATTAACTGGGGTGCCTCTTTCGTCACCAATGACCTCTACCTGCGCTTTGTCAAACCCAATGCCAGTCAACCGGAATTGGTGGCGATCGGGCGTCTCTCTTCGGTCATCCTCACCGCCTTGGGTGCCGCTGCTGCCTTTTATGCCCAAGATGTGGCCACCGTCTTTCGTCTGGTGATTGCCATTGGCACCGGTTCGGGCTTGATTTTGATGCTGCGCTGGTTTTGGTGGCGCATCAACGCCGCCGCCGAATTGACTGCTATTATCGGCAGTTTTGTGGTCGGTACCAGTACCAGTCTGATTCCTGCCTTTAAAATTGAAGATTTTGGCTTGCGCTTGATGGCAATTACCGCCACCGTTACCCTGCTGTGGGTGGGAGTGCTGTTCGCCACGGAACCGGAATCCCAAGAAACCCTGGAAGGATTCTATCGCCACGTGCGTCCCGGGGGACCGGGTTGGGCCTATCAACGGGCAGTGACGGGTTTGCCCCCGGCGCAAGATTTGGCGAAAGATTTGCAACGAGTGCTGGCGGCAATTTTCCTGCTGTTTGGCGCATTGTTGGCTACGGGGGGCTTTTTGTTGCTGCAGCAGCGTCTCGCCTGGATCTCCCTGATTGTGGCGGTTATTGGCGGCATGTGGCTGCGGAGGCTCAATAAGTCTCGCGCTTTACCGATGCCCCGCCCGGGATTGGATGATGAGGACTATTCGCATTTTAAGATGTAGGGCCGAGTCGATCGCTTTTTTCTCCAGGGACGCAGCAAATGCTGTGTCCCTACTGGGGGATTCCGATGTAGAATAATTTAATACTCTTGACAGTGCTTGAGGTTTGGTTCGTCGGGGTGAACCACTACCTGAATCGGCGATCGCACGTAATTCTAGGTTACAATCAAACCTCACCCCTATTTTCCATTTTGACCGCACTCGGGAAGCAGGTTTCGCAGTCTCGCCATTCTGAAAAACTATGACTCTGTTTCGTCAGTACATTGCTCCGTTTTTGATTGTTTTAGTGTTTTTGGTGGCACTGCTGGCAGTCAGCGCTCGCATTTTCTTGCCCTCGGATATGATGGCACCAGCGCCTATCTCTGAACCGGTATTGCCTCAAGACGAACAAGCTGCAGTCCCCACACCAGATACGGTGGCGGATCTGCCTCCGTCTTTGTCTGCTTTAGCTTCTCGGCGGGAAGCCCCGCGCTCTACCCGTGCTTGGTGAGCGTCGGGATGAGAGCCAGGGGAAATGG
>NZ_JAYFEQ010000811.1:0-13203 GCF_055795085.1 Phormidium sp. CCY1219
GATTTTAATCCCCGGCCTTGCAACTGGTGCAAGATCTCAGATTTATCCGACTTGCGCTATTAGCCGTCGGTTTAAACCGACGGCGGGTGTTGTTATCAATCCGATGGAATCCGATGTTTTATTTGATTTGCTACGACATCGTAGACGACAACCGACGCAACCGAGTCGCCAAATTATTGGAGAGATATGGAATGCGAGTGCAAAAATCGGTGTTTGAGGTGGTGTTGGACGAAACCCAATACGAACAACTGCAAAAGCGCCTGCTCAAATTGCTCAATAAACGACAAGACCAACTGCGGTTTTATCCCCTGTCAGCACATTGTCGCCAAAAGGTGAAAGTGTTAGGCATTCAACCGGAATTTGCTGTAGATGATTCAGTAATTATTGCGTAGGATTGGAAAATGCGATCGGTTTCCTCATGTAGGGACGGCGATAAGAGCGCGTCTCCCAAGTTATGCAACCTACCGACAAATCCAAAACTGCGATCGCCTAATAATTTTTTCAAAAATATAAGCAGTCAATTCAAATAAATTGGCTGTTAAATTCACTCTCAACCCTGAGCCGACTAAGATAAGAGGGTTTGGAGACCAAACCCCTACATTTTTTATGCAGCCTGAAACGACGATCTGGAATTAAAGCAAGGCATTTTTTTGTAGGGGTTTGTTTCCCCAATCCTCTTTGCTATAGAAATAACCAAATTATTAAGCAAAAAACTCATTGAAAACCTTATTTAATTCATTTTTTATTTATAAAAAATGCAGAATAAAGCCCACAGCGATCGATTCAGCAATGACCCAATATAAACCCGTACCAGCAGACTACGACCGACCCTGGAAAGAAGCACTTTCCATCTACTTTGAAAGTTGCCTGTCCTTCTTTTTCACTCCCATTCACAGCCACATCAACTGGAACCAGCCTTATCGTTCCTTAGACAAAGAACTGGAAGAATTGGTGCGCGATTCAGACATCGGGACGCGATTTCCCGATAAACTGTTTGAAGTGCAACTGCTGAATGGGAAATCCCAATGGATCCTGATTCATGTAGAAGTGCAAAGTCAGTACGATGCTGACTTTACCGAACGCATCTATCGCTATAACTCTCGCGCCTTTGACAAATACAACAAACCCGTAGTCAGCGTGGCGATATTAGGAGACGATAACCCCAACTGGCGACCCAGTGCCTATTCCTACAGTTTAGATGGATATCGGTTCAATCTAGAATTTCCCACCGTCAAACTGCTAGACTATCAAAACCAGTGGGAAATGCTAGAAACAATCGATAACCCGTTGGCGATGATGGTGATGGCGCATTTAAAAACCCAAGCCACTACCGACAATATGGAAGAACGACAACAGGCGAAACGGTTATTATTCCGGTTCCTGCTGTCAAGGGGTTATAGTAGAGAGCAGGTGTGCGAATCTATTTCGGTTTGTTGACCGGATGATGAGCTTACCCAAAGAACTCGAAGAACAACTTACCACAGAAATCATTGAGACGCGGGAGGAAGAAAGTATGCCATTTATCAGTCCGATGGAAGAAATAATACAAGAAAAGGCGATGCAGCAAGCTCGTCGCGAGGATATCGTCGAAGTTTTACAAGTGCGGTTTGGGGAGGTGCCACCGTCAGTGGTGGAAGCAGTGAATGGGATTAAGCAGATTGAGACTCTCAAGCAACTATTCCGACAAGCGATCGCGATCGCTTCGGTTGCAGAGTTTCAGCAATTGCTTAACTCGGTGACAGAAGGTTAAGCGCAAAACAAGCGATCGCCGTTTGAAAAATCCTACAAATTGCGATCGCACTGCAAGCCTCCCGGATCTGGAATTGTAAAAAAACGATAGAAAACTTCGTATAAATTAGCGATCGCAACGCCAATCTTTATGGTAAACTAGAAAAAGTTGCGATAACGATTTTTACAGAAGTTGGATTATGACCCCCTTACCTGAAACATTACCGCAGTGGTACAGCGTTCGAGAAGACGAAGACCGAGGGTGGACGCCGAAAACTTGCAATATCATTAGAAAACCAGAAAATAAAGTCATCACCCAAGCTTGGAACGGCAGTTTTTATCCGCCAGACGCCCAGGAATCTACCGTATCCTTATCGGGATTGCAAGTCATTAGTCCCTTGCAGGTGGGGGGAGGCAGTTTCCCGGAAGGGGGGATTTTGCCCGCACAGGTGGGGGGAGTGGCTTGGATACCGGGTTCGAGCATTCGCGGGGCTTTGCTCACTTGGTTAAACAAAAATTGGCAGCAGTTATCTGCAGAAGAAAGAGGATTTTGGGAAACATTAGTCAACAGCGATCGCAGTGGGTGGCAACCCCGTAAAATCCGCTTTGAAAGCGTGTTTTTGAGAAAAGAGTTAGAACCTTTTCCCCTGCACGCACAACAATCTTGGCAGGTTTTCAATCAAAAAAGCAACAACCTGGGGGTGCAGTGGCAGGTGTCGCCAGTGATTCCGCCAACCACTCCGCCTAAGTTTTCCGTGCAAGTGTTACTGGCACATCCAGTGAGCGATCGCGAGAAAAATTGGCTGAAAACTCGATTGGAAGAGATGCTCAAACAGCAGGGGGTGGGAAGGGGAACCGCTTCCGGGTTTGGTCGGATCGCGCGATCGCTGCCTTTAACTGCAACTTGGGAAATTGCCCTCACCGGCACTAAACCTGCGATACAACAGCAAGATAATAAAGAGAATATAGTCGGTAAATATCGCTGGAGTCCCCAAGTGCTGCGGGCCTGTTTGCGGGGTTATTTTACCCGCGTGGCGCTGTCATTGCTCTCTCCAGACAATGCTAAAACTCTCACCAGTAAAATCTTTGGCGGGTTGAACTCTCCAGCGCGATTGATTTTGACGAGTTATTTGACCCAGTGTCTGCGATCGCCCAAGGCTGGAAAAAATTATGCGAATATTCCCGCTAAAGACGCGCACAGCACTTGGATAATTCGAGCCGATTGTACCCGAGAATTTCACGATTTGATAGACCCGTTGTTAAATATTGCCAGTCGCATTGGCGGGTTAGGACCGGGATGGCGTCGTCCCCCCCACGTTTTGACGCGGTTCAACGGGTATCGCGGTAGTGAGTTCACCCTCACCCCGAAATCGGAAGACTCGATTGACGGTTTAATCGAGGGGGTGCGAAGTCGGATTCGCTGTCTTGCTGCGGAGTATAAGTTGCCGACTTTTCAGCAACCGAGAAGCGTACCCGGTGGGATTGTCAGCATTTGGCAAGGAGAACCCGACGCATGGGAGGCGATCGTGCATGGGGTATGCAGCAGTACAAATAATTCTAAACCCGACTGGTGCGGCAATTCCACAACGCGCCCATCGGGTTATGCGGTACGGGAGTATGACGATTGCTGCTGGATTACGGTATTCGATGCGGAAGTAGAACCCACGTTGCGACAGCAGCAGTTTACCCAAATTTGGCCTGCTTAACTGGGGTAAGGAAAAGGTGCTGAAACTTCCAGTTGATGAGTAAAATAGAAGAAGGTGACAAAAAACAGAAACTTTTTTAATTTTCCAGACAATAGAGTATGACCATCACCTTCAGGCAGTCTAAAATTGAAATTCCCGAAGCGGCGATCGCTCAAATTTGCCAGGATTACCATATCCGCAAACTCGCTCTTTTTGGTTCGATTCTGCGTGATGATTTTCGTCCGGATAGCGATATCGATATTCTGGTTGAATTCCAACCAGGAAAAACGCCCGGTTTTGGTTTCATCGACATCCAAGACCGTCTCAGCAACTTACTGGGACGGACTGTGGATTTGAATACTCCTCAAGACCTCAGTCGCTATTTTCGCGATCGCGTGGTTTCAGAAGCTGAGGTGATTTATGGTGAACGCTGATGCAGTACGACTACAACACATGATTGATGCTGCCCAAAAAGCAATTGCCTTCACAAATCAGCGAACGAGAGAAGATCTCGATCGCGACGAAATGTTGTCTCTTGCTGTCGTTCGGTTAGTGGAAATTTTGGGAGAAGCCGCTAAAAATGTTTCGGACTCAACCAAAGCGCGATCGCCAGATATCCCTTGGCGACAGATGACCGGAACCCGAGATCGATTGACTCACGCTTACTTTGAAGTCAACCTCGATATCATCTGGAACATCATCACGAACGAACTTCCGTCTCTAATTCCCAAACTCGAAACTTTGCTGGCTCAAACTGAAGAGTAGAGAGGTTTTTAGACCCACTTCCTCAAAGTCAAACCAACAAAAAAACGATCGCAGTTTCCTAGACTTAACAAACTGCGATCGCTTTCTTCAATTTTCTAACAACAACTCTCGAACCTTATCCCATTTTTCGATAACTTTGATAAGAATTCCACAATCGGTAAGGACACGGCATTGCCGTGTCCCTACGTTCGATCGCGATCGTTATTTCTGAAAAATGAGATTACGCAGGACTTCCACTATCCCGCGCATCTTTCAGGCGCATCGTCCAAAACTGAATTGCCTCCGCAATCTCTATCAACAAATCTGTCAGCAACACCTGCTCATTGAAGTCCAAATCGCGAAATCTTTCCTGAAAATTATCGGTACTCATATTTTCGCGAATCCTCAACTCATTGCCTGCAATTTTGCACAAAACCACTCGCGCCACACTCCAGGCAAAATAACGGCGTTCTTCTTCGGAACCCTCCGCCGCATCGGGCAATTGTCCCCCGAGTAAGCGCTGCGATCGCGACATCGCCCAAAACCTTTCCACTCCCCAACTGGCAACATAATCGGCAATCCCACTGGCGGCACCTTGCCAATCATCCAATCGGTTAACTCCGGGATTGAGCAACCGAAACACTTCCCGATCTAACTCATAAGAACAAACTGGCATTTTCTCCTCCTAATACCGTTCTTTTATACCCTTGATAGGGATATTTATTTGTAGCCCCCCTTAAAAAGGGGGGTTGGGGGGATCGAACCGGATGGTTATTTTTGAGAAAGGGTAGAATTCGCTGTTTGCGCGATCGCAATTCGCCCGTAACCGACACTCCACAATCCCCCCAAATAATGCTCCGATCGCAAAAATTTCTCCCATTCTCCTATCTGTTCCACTTTTTCCGGGTTGCGAATTGTCCAACTGGTCATAAACACCGCCCCCGGAGGCAACCCTTCTACCGCAAACAGATTCTTGACCAAACTGCCATTATCATTCGGTTCGTCCCTTAAACTGACTCGCGGTTGCCGAACCAATCCCATATCCACGATTAAGTTGATACTATCGCTGGGAACGATAATGCGGCGATCCGGGGGAACCTCTGAGGGGGCGGGTAAACTCAGAGTACAGGTTTGGATATTCGTTAACTTCAACCAGCGCAGAAAAACAGTTTTGCCGTTTAATTGAGCGTCGGTGGCGTAGATATTTTCCTCAGTCAAATTCAGCAGATTTTGCTGAGATAATTGCTGATAGCGATTCAACCAAGCGGGACAACTCACCCACCAACTGCCATACCCCAAAACGTGAACCGGCCACCACACGGGCCACCCCCAACCCAAGGCAATATAACCGGGTGAGATATTTTCATCTTTGCCGCCAAACCAGTTACTCACATAACCTTGATACTCCGAACTGTGTTCGGCACCTTCGCGCAAGGCACCCCGGAGGGAACTGCCGGGGATAGCGGGAGTGCGATCGCTCAGACGAAAAATCGGATTGTTGTTCCCGCGAGAACTGCTATCCGCGCCCCCAATATGCACGGGTTCGCGACAAATCAACCATTCAATTGCCATTGTTTGTTTTCTCCTCAAATAACCATAAATGTCCGTAACCGAGGCAGTGGCGATGGTACCGATCCGGCAAAGGTGCGGATGTTTCTAAGGGCGCTTCCCCCTGCCACAGGTAAACCGCACCTGCAGGGGTCAACCATTCCCCAGGGGTCAGCACTTGCACTTTGCGTTCGGGGTTGTGGCGATCGCGCACGGATTTCCACGACTGCCAAGGAATTCCCACCTCTGCCGCATATCCGGCGATCGGCACTTGGGGAGGATAGGGAACCGAGAGGCAATTTTCCTCCTCCCACAATGCGCCGGTTAGCAACACCGCCCCAGTTCCCTGAAAACTCTCCGCTTTCCCCTCCAACCAACTGGCGCTAATCTTCTCCGGTTTGATGCTGACAGGGGTTGCGCCTGCACCAATACAACTCCAAGGCGGATCGGGGAGTCGTTGCTGCCAGTCATAATTGCCGATAATTTTCACCACAATCGACCAACCCGGATCCATCAGGGTCGTCTTTTCGGCAAAAAACCCGCCCTCGTCTTTCACCTGAAAGTCTTCGCGACTGTTGTGACTCAGGGTGAGTTTTTGCCAGGGCAACTCGCACAACAGGGGGCTATTCTCCGGATTGGTTAACCGTCCCGCTTTCCACAATTGCTTGAGACTGTTGCCCGGAATCAGATAGCGACCCCCCACCACCTCTATCGAGGCATCTCGATGGGGAGATTGCACCTGCCAGCGATCGCCTTCCCACACCATCCGAAAAATCTCCGGAGGCATCTTCTGGGAGGACTCCAATCGATACACCGGCAAGGGTAAGGTCACGTAAACCGTTCGGCGAGAATACCAAAATGGCCCGCACAAGGTGCAATCGGTGGGCAAGTTCAAACAAGCGGCCAATTGATGACCGTTTGGCGGCCACCGACAGTCTACTTGACCGCTATTTTGTCCCACTGGGGTGAGATTCCCGATCGCCACCGTTCCCGCAGGAAATATCGAATACCAACTTTGTTCTAATTCACTCATGGGTTAGTTCCCCCAACTCGTTCGACCCATTTTTCCCGTTCCCGTTCTTGTCGCGCCAGAAATCCCATGACGCTAATCCAACCAATCCACCAAGACCAGGTTTCCAGTTCTTCCCGAAACTCCCGTCCCGCCACATTCAGGATGCTGTCCCAAGTGAGTTCGATTCCCACACTCGCCCACAGAGTTTCGATTAAATCCCGAACTGTGGTAATAGAAGATTGCTGCAACCGAGTGCTTTCCATGTATGACAGCAGCTTTTCCCAGCGATTTAACTCGGTTTTCTCCTCGGTTGTGAGTCCCACGTGCATCAGCAGTTCCCACAATCGCCAAGGACAAACCCAGTCCAAGGATTGACCGCTATTGAATAGCACTTTGATACAGACGCGATCGCGCCCTTGATTTTTCGCTTCTTTATACGCTTCGGTTAACCCGCGATGCCATAAGGATTGCGGAATCCGTCGTTGGGCGATGACTACCCCCAAGCTAAAATCCATTTGCTGTCCCGGAACCGGATAAATCTCCGATTCCCGTTGCACCCACCCATCCACTGGCGGGTCTAAAGGTTGGGTCAAAGGTGAGAGTTGACCCCGCCACAGACGATATAAATTGCTGGTGAGGGAAACTGCTTCGGTGAGTGGCCCCAACAACAGAAAATCATCCCCGCCTGCAAAGATAACTTTGGCGTTGTGGTGTCGTTCTGCCAAGGGATACAGCAGTTGATTCCAGCATCCAAATAACACGGACAAATCCAGAACGTGAGGCAAGTCCAGTTGTCGGGTGGCGTTGGCGGGTACCCTCGGCGGGTCGATGTTTAACTGATGTTGGGCGATCGCTTCTTGATTGAGATGCCATCGCGACCACTGCAATGTTAAGGTTTCATACTGTTTCCCAGACAGCCATTTTCCCATATTGTCGCCATCGCCGCGCCATCCCACCGTCCACTCGATGGGACTTTCCCACCCTTTGACGTTCTCTTGCCAGTCTTGCAATTGCGACTCGCGATGGCTTTTGTCTGCGCAGGAGAGAAAATCTTTAAGATAGCGGCGTTCTAAGATGCGCGGACAAGCAAAAGCTGGGGGATGTTTGCGATCGACTTTCGGCATTCCCCACTCGTAACTCGCACTGCGATTGAGATAGTATTCATGCCAGAAAGAGACATTTTCATTCCACAACTCGGCATCGATGCGATCGACAACCCAAGCAGCGGCGACAGTGGCGCGATCGGGGAATTTTCCCCAAGGACAGGGAGGCGGTGTTTTGCCCCACAACAGTTCTAAAGTGGGTTCGATAATTTCCGGAACCGAGGCCAACCGACGGACGAATTCGATACTATTGAGGCGATCGTCACTATCCACCAATCCAGACAGGCGATCGCGACTTTCATTGGATGCCCGCAACCACCATTCATTTAACTCAGAATCGGGCAATCCCCAAGTCCCCCCGCGATGGATCGGTTTGAGTCCCGGATGCCAAATTGACAACTGTCCGGCGCTAGGACTGGTGCGACCTGCCCACCAAGTTGCTTGCCACTGACGACCCATTTTACGCGATTCGATCCGTTCGTGCAAGTGTTTGATATCTTGACTGACCGTTTCTAGGGAAAGGGGTGTGCTTTCGGTATAAACCGACCAGAGATATTCGTTATCCCGGTGAATCACTTGCCATCCTTGACCGTTGAGTAAATGAGGACTGTAGCGTTGGGAGACTTCCGCTTCCAATGCGTTCAGAAAATTACCCCATTCTTCGGTAATAACGGGTTGAAAATCCTGCAACCAACTTTCATTTTGCGGATGCAATCCGGTGATGACATTGGGGAGTTCTGCTTGCCAAAAGCGATCGCGATCGAAGGGTTCGCCGCGCAACAAATTGAGTAATGGGGAAGACCGATGCAAGGGTAACAACACTTGCCCCTGACGTTCTTCCCACCGATAAATTGCCACAGCAGTGAGATAATGGCATAACCAAGAAGCAACCGCCCAATCGCGCAATCGTTCTCCGCCGCCGAGAAATTCTTGAACCGGGCCAAATGAGAGGACGCCCAGGTGAGTTAATTCCGAGTTGGAAGCTGCTGCAACTTGCCGACAAGCTTCGCGAGATGCGCCACCTCCCCACCAAAACTGCGATTTTAAATAACCAGAGTTTTGCCATTCTCCACTCACCGGATGAATGGATATCTCTGGGGAAGCATCGGGCAGATTTTGATAAATCTGGCGCTGTTGAATCAGCCAATCTTCTACATTCATTTACAGATTTTCCTCAATATCTCGAACGATTTGACGATAGTTATTATTGGCTCGTTCTTGCACTTCATCGGTTAATCCAGCTAGGCGGATAATAAAATGGAGATAGTCAACCGCAACTTGCGCGGGATGTTCTGGGTGAGTGACGTTACCAAGTTCTTCGGTTCGTTCTTCAAGCAGACTATCGATGCTATCTCCCAATAAACTGTGATAGAGTTCATTTCTCAGATTGGTGAATCCTCCGACGTTAATATTCTCCTTAATTTGCCAGTTCGTCCCATAAAATCCCTTAAAATCACTCCATTTCTGGGTCTTCTCAATTTTGGTAACTTTCATGAAGCGATCGGGGTCGTCGTCTTTTTGTTTCCTGAGCTTTACTTTTCCTTTGCTGAGTAAACTAAAGACAATTTTCGCAATTCCCAAAGGGCCAACTGATTCCGAGTTTCCCGCTTTGTAAATTAAGTTGATGCCTTCCCATTCATAATCGCCATTTCCCTGGTGTTCGACTAACAGCAAAATCGCCAACTCAAACGCCCCAGCAACGCGCAAATACCAGTGCATCCACTGACGGCGATCGCGAAATGCTGTCTCACTCCAAACGGCGATCGCCACCCGTTCGATAATGCCCTCTCGTCCCGCCAGATTTTCCCGCCCTGTTAAATTCAAAGAAACCGCGCGATCGAGTTTTTGTAACTTCGTTGCAATTTCTTCTATACTGTGCGGATGACTTTGAAGAATTTGCAAAGCACCACTAAAATCCTGAATTTTCAATAACTCCCGGATTTGCGGAACTTTGAGATGCCATTGCCAGTGCGTCCCCGAATGAGGTTCGCATTCTTTTTGCTCGGAAATATAAACAAAATCAATCGGTTTTCCCGTTAATTTGCGCTCAATTCCCCACAAATACAAGGCACCATTTAAAGCTGGCGTTCCACTACTATGCTGCACGGTTATTTTTTCCACTGGCATAGATTCCCCATGCTGCGGCTGAAAAAATATCCCATGTTCTTGAAAGTCAATCAGACTCGCGAAAAACCGTTCTATAGTTTGCGCCATTCCATCCCAATCCGCCACCCCATTTTCCACCGATGGGTCAATCGTCAGGGCAACAGAATAATGCTGAATGTGATGAGCTTCGCACCATTTTTCCAGAATTTTTTGCCACCAAATTCCATCTAAAGCAACCTGATTCCATCCTTCTCCAGTCTCATCGCGCTGGGATTGCCATTGCCGTTGATCCGTGAGCAAAAAGCAAAATAAAGGAGGACTCGAGCTTTCCGATTGAATGATGGGGGATTCGGCAAGCTTTTTAATCAAGGGAAAATTAACGCGATCGATGTTCTCAATTAACTCTTCCTCATTGATTGCTGCTTTTTCTTCAATATCCTCCAAACAATAGCTGTTGCTCAGGGTGTTACAACCTTGGGCGCTATCTACCTCAATGTCGCTATTGCCCAGAACTTGCACGATTAACGAAACCATGTAATTTTTATTTCCTAACTCAACAACTTTTCTCGAAAATGTGGTAAAATGGTGTTTTGAATGGGATTAGGGTGGAGGCGATCGCTTTAAGCGCTGCCATCCTTGCTCTAACTCTCGCCAACTCTCTTGTAGTACCCTCAAACCCAGAGAAGGCGGTTTCGGCGGTTTCAGCAATCGATTGCTGGCCTTCTGCAAGCGATCGCTATATCGATCCATCTGAGAAATTGGCAGATTGGAGGGCAAATTATTTTGCTCCTCAAGCAGTTGAGCGTATATGGCAGAACGCCTTTCCCTTTTACACCATTTGCTAATCTGTTCGGCCAGTTTTTCCGGTTCTGCCGACCAATTTTGTTCCGCCAGATGAGAGCGAGCTTCCGCATCGAATAAATGCGGCTGATTGTGCAACAGTTGCAGAAACCCTTCAATTTTTTTCTGTGCCGCAGTGGGTGGAGAAATCCGCGATCGCAATTCAGCTTTATAATTTTTCTGAACCTTCCGATGAAGCTTAACTCGCTTTTCTAGAATTGTCAATTGCTTAACCACCAGAGGATGCCGTTCGCTTTCACACCAACTGGCGATCGCCTCCCACAATTCCCTCGGTTCATTGGGTTTGCAATCCACCAATTCCCCCAACCATTCGCGATCGCGCCACGAAAACCACGCCGGATATCGCTCTAGTAATAAGCGAAATGCTTCTAACTTCCGTTGAGCGATGCGATCGCTACGCCTGCGTCTAAACTCGCGAACTCCCCAACCAGCAAATCCAAACAATAAAGCCGCCAAAAGACTCAGAGAAATAGACGCGCTAACCGGATGTAAAGCATTCAACCAATCGGGAATCCATCCTACAGTAATCTCGCCATTATTGCTACCTGCAGTGAGTAACCCCGCACTAGAAGCAACAATTGCAGCACCTCCCAACCCCGCACTAATAATATAGGCCAAGTCTTGCAACTCGCGATCGCGCTTTGCCTGCGCCTCATCTTTTTCCCGCAATTGCTGCAAATATTGCCGTTCCCGTTGCTTATCCGCCTCTTCTTTTTCTCGCAATGCCAACATATAAAGGCGATCGCGTTCCCGTTCCCGTTCCTCTTGTCGGCGTAAATCTTCTAAACGCTGTTGTTCCCGCTTTTTCTCCGCTGCTGCCTGTCGCTCCTTTTCTTCCAAACGCTGTTGTTCCCGCTGTTTCTCTGCCGCTTCCAGACGCCGTAAATATTGCAAAGTCGAATACTCTTGCATTTCCCGCACTTCATCGTGAACTTCCCGATAAAGTCGGTCTAACTGAAACACCTCTTGCCACTTGCAATAACAGCGATGATGATGTTTTCGTTGCATCACCTGGGCAAAATATCCCCGTGCAGTAAACCACAACAAGCGATCGCGAATCAAATCAAACTCTTGCAATCGAGTCGCTTCATCCCTCACCCAACTTTCTGCCACCTGTTCCGAGAGTGACATCAGAGCAAATCGCTGATGCAATGCCAGCAAAAACAACAGAAAATACTGTTGGCGCAGATGACTCGGAAGCGTTGCCCGAAAAAATGGCTCAGTAGATGCGTTAACTGCTAAGAAACTGCTGCCTTCCAAAGTACAAACAAACCACTGTCCCCGCGCATAAGGCAACCAAGGCTGAACCTGCGGATCTAAATCTTCTGGCGCTGGATCTTCTCCCTGGTTAGCATGGAAAAAGTTCTGTAACTTGTACAGCAAGTGAGGCGTTTTCTCCTCTGACAATCCATCCACATACAGGGAAACAAACGGCAGCATTTGACCCCGCACAAAAATCTCATTCCACCACCGTTGAGAACTAACGGTGTGCAATAATGCCTTTACTATATGGCCGAATTTAGGTTTTCCCTGGGCATGGCGATCGGCAATTTCCGGAAAATAATCTTCAAATAATGGGCGATTGGTTTCCGCATCCCACAGGCGCTTTTGCGCCCTCACTCTCGACCCCTGCTGCCCTTCCAAAAACCGAAAATAGTGCAAAAAGTTAAGCCAATCCTGGAGAGTATTGGTAGTGGGTTGCACCTGCAAAATTAAAAATCCCACCCCCACCTGAAACAACATCAGTTGTACCACATTGCCAACGTTGCCATCCTTACCAAATCCAAACGGTACGGATTCCTGGGGCGAAATCAACTCCCACTGTTCTCGAAACCCAAACACATCACGCACTGAATCTGATAGTTCCCACAATTGAGCGGTGGGAGTGCGATCGTCTGTGGGATTGAGATAATTGGCAACGTGAAATAATAAATCTTCTGTAGGAAAAGAGCCAGATGTCCACAAAGGAGTCTGCTTCTGGGGCAATTTTGCATCAGCGATCGCCCGATTCAGAGAATCAAACGCTGGAATATCGAAGGTGAAAGGATAAACAAAATAGATTGACGAAGCATTTTCGTCAACCCTTGCCTCATCAAATTGCATAATGCCAACCTCCAACCCGCTTTTCGCGACTCGGCTCTCCCTGGCAATGAGAGTTAAACACCATCAAAACTCCCTGAAGCAACTACGCTCTTTATCGTAGTCCGACAGTTGCACCTCGTTCGCCAACCTTTAGAATAATTTAAGAAACTGTGGGAATGGGTAGAAGCGATCGGCCTTCCATCCGCATCCATATTTGTCATGACACAAGCGCCATACTATAAAATGCGATCGCTGTCCTTGATACTCCCTACGGATAAATCCGAGGGATTCTTAAAGAGTCCAAAGTCGGACTTTTAAAGGCGCTTTTCCCCAC
>NZ_JAYFEQ010000812.1:0-269 GCF_055795085.1 Phormidium sp. CCY1219
CACGATCCGGCGGGGAGTGCAAGTCCCCGCCTCATAGCTGAAGTCGGTTGAAAACCGACTATAAGACTTACCCCACAAGCTGTTCAGTCCACTTTTAGTGGACTTGAGCTATTAGCCAGGGATTTTAATCCCTGGCGGGTGTTGCCACTGGTGCAAGATGTCAATTTTAACCGACTTTAGCTGTTAGACGGGGATTTTAATCCCCGGCCTTGCAACTGGTGCAAGATCTCAGATTTATCCGACTTGCGCTATTAGCCGTCGGTTTAAAC
>NZ_JAYFEQ010000813.1:0-1379 GCF_055795085.1 Phormidium sp. CCY1219
GATGAAGCGCGCTCCGAATTAGAGCAAGGCAATCAACGAGCCGAACAGTTGCAATCTCAAGTGGGTGAAGCGCGTCAAGAGAACCAGAATTTGAGTTCGCAACTGGAAGAGAGTCGCACTCAGTTAGAGCAAGCACGTCAAGAGAAGGAGAATGTGGGAGCGGAACTGGAGGAAGCGCGAGAGCAGTTGCAAAGCGAGAGAGCGCAGCGATCGCAGCTAGAAAGCCAACTGGAACAAATGGGAGAAGAAGTGGCGCAAGTGCGACAAGAGCAATCGCGGTTAGAAACGCAGTTGTCAGACTCTCACCGATCGCAGTCGCAAATGCAGTCGGAATTATCGCAAACGCAAGAGAAACTGTTGAGAACCCAAGAGCAGCGATCGCAGATAGAATCGGAACTGGCGAAACTGCAAGGCGATCGCAGCGAAGTGGAATCGCAACTGAAACTGTCCGAGACAGAGCGCTCGAATTTAGAAGCCCAGCTAGACACTGCGCGATCGCAGACGCCATTTTTGAAAGCTGGTGTGTTTCTCGCATTCATTTTCGGGTCTTTAATTGCGTGGTTTTTATCCTTAGCAGTTTAGCTTGCTTAGCGCTCAGCCCCGCCCTGTAGCGGAGGTCAGCATCGGGATGAAAACCGAGGGAGTAGTGCGATAATGGCTTAAGAATTGCAGGGTTGATTTTCCCCCGATCCGTAGGCTTTCTACCGACTATCGGCGTTGACCGGTAGGCATCCCCCGCAAGTCCGCAGTTTCCGAAGTTGAAATAGAAGGCCCTCAAAAAAAGCAACCCTCCTTAATGGAGTAGATTTTTCAAGTGGGGTCCGGCGTTTCCTCACTATAATAACTCGAACTCGGTAGCCAGTGGTCAAACCCTGACGGTGGGAGAAGCCCGCACCAAGCGCTTGCATCGGTGTCGGGAGTATGTCACATTCGCTGAAGCGATGACCATCCCGGGTTGCTCAGTCGTCTCGTGCGATCGCCCTTTTCCTTCCCACCCTTTCTCCTTAAATACACCCGATTCGGTTTCCTGTAGAGACGTTATTCCCAACGTCTCTACATTTATTTTATTTCCTCCTTCCCCGACGCGCGATCGGATCGAGAAAGCCAAGATAATGGCTTACCTAAGCTCTCATAGCCGCCGCTGAAAAAAAGCCGCGATCGCCGAGAGTGCAATCCGGGGTGGATAAAGCCCACAAAATGACCCGTTGATGGCCCGAATCGACAAAGAGGAATGAATCGAAAACACAGACTTGGGCAAGAAGGTGCAAGTTGATTGCCAACCATCGCGAAGGGAATCGAGAAATTAGCTTCTCGGCGGGAAGCCCCGCGCTCTACCCGTGCTTGGTGAGCGTCGGGATGAGAGCCAGGGGAAATGGAGG
>NZ_JAYFEQ010000814.1:0-7809 GCF_055795085.1 Phormidium sp. CCY1219
GGGGGGAGAACTCCTCCCTACGCATAAATGACGAGGGTTTCCGTTCTCCCCCTTACCAACCCTAATTTCTGATGATTTCCCACGAACTGCGAACCCCCTTGACCACGATTTTATCTTCGGCAGATTTACTCGAGTGCTATAACAATAGTTGGTCGGAAGAGAAAAAACTTCAGCATCTGCGTCAGATCCAAAATGCGGCGGTAGAAATGACGCAGCTTTTAGAAAGCGAAGAATTTTCCCAACAGCTTAAAGCCTGTGCTCGTCAGCTTCAATAAGCAGTGGTATTCGCCAGGGGTGACATCAATTTAATTACCCGATCTACCGTCAAGGTACGAGACACAACAGAAGTGGGGAGGCGATCGCGGTTTCCCCTCAGCGGGTGATTGCGTTCGATTCCCCTGCCCGATTTGCCCCTAGGCATAGTAATGGTTTCGCGAGGGTTTACCTGTTACTTCAGCGCAATTTTAGGTGATTTTCCCAAACGCCAAAAAAAAGCGATCGCCCCACCCGAACAATCAGATGCGGCGATCGCATCATCCATTACCCATCTAAATTCGCTGATTGTAAGGCAGTTTGGCCAACAAGCGCGCCAACATGCAGGTATTGGAAATACCGGCAAACAGCAAACCCGCCCCGACAAATCCGCTGAGAATTAAAAACCAAGGCGACACAAACGCCCCGAGTAAGGTTCCGGTTAGCACTAAAGAACCGGCCACAATTTGCACCTGACGCATCAAACTAATCGGTGCTTTTTTATTCACAATGGTGGGATATCCTGCGGCTTTCCATGCCGAAATTCCGCCGTTGAGGTGCGTAATTTGCGGAAAACCGGCATTGAGAACCTGTCGTGCAGCTTGAGAAGAGCGGTTCCCTGATTGACACTGCAGCACCACCCGCTGGTTCTGTTCAAACGGAATTTTCCGGGGGTCGAAACTCGATAGGGGCATCAATTCCGCGCCGGCAATATGCTCTCCGGCGTATTCTGCTGGTTCGCGCACGTCGATCAATCGCACCTGTTGGCGATCGAGCAATTGTTTTAACGTCGCCGCATCGATTTCTTGCAGTTGTTTGTCCGTGCTCAGGTTCATGCTCTGCTCTCCTCTGGCTCTAATGCAGTGGGTTGACGAGCGATCGCTTGGATAACCTCCCTACTTCCCTCGGCGTCGCTTTCGGTGACATTCACCTCAACCGCGATCGCCGCCCGTAGAAGACCTCTCCTCGCTCGTTCGTTTTATCGCTAATTAGTAATATAGTCAATTTTTCACCGGGTGTCAAGAGGAGAAAAAAGAAATTTTGCCAATTTCCCCACCTTTCAAATTGCCAATTGCCAATTGCCAATTTTCCATTGTAAACTTTCAATTTCCAGACAAAAAAACCCCTTGGGGGGGTTGATGGAAAATGGAGGAGTCAGCGCGTGGAATTAGGCCACAGCGCCAGGGAAATTCACAAGAGATATAAAATAGTAAACAGAACGATCCAGACCACATCAACGAAGTGCCAGTAGATTTCCGCAGCTTCCGGGCCAAAGTGACTTTCGCTGCTATAGTGGTATTTGTAGCGCGATCGCCACAACACGCCCAAAATCAACAGCAAACCAAACGTCACGTGCAAACCGTGGAAGCCAGTGAGCACGTAAAACGTACTGGTAAAGATATTATCCGTCAGACCGAAGCCGGTGTGAAAATACTCGTAAAGCTGGCCCACCAGGAAAATCGCACCCATTGCAGCCGTAGCGGCAAACCAGAGGCGCAGACCGCTCACATCATTTTCCTTAATTGCCTTATTACCACGATTAATCACGAAACTGCTAGAAATCAGAATAATCGTGTTCACCCCAGGGAGTAGGAGTTCCATTTCCTCCGGACTCCCTTCCGGAGGCCAAACCGGTGCCACAGCGCGAAACGTTAGATAAGCGGCAAACAAGCCGAGAAAAATCATCGACTCTGCCACCAGAAACATAATAATGCCAAAGATGCGATGGTCCGGATGTTCCCCATGATGACCGCCCGGGATACCCGCACGGTGTTCGGTTTCCAGAGCGCGATCGCTCGTGTCAATGGTTCCTTGCATAGTTCAGTTGCGATAATTAAACAGTAAAATTTCAGCCTCAGAGCTAGGGGAAACAGCCACTCCCCTAGCAGAGTCAGCCGCAGATTAAGAAACCGTCGGTCCGCCCGAGAGCATTGGCGTATTCGATTGCCGATCCGGGTTGCGACCGTTCATCCCATAATCATACGGACCGGTTTTCATCACCGGTTCGCCGAAGAAATTCTCAACTGGGGGCGGCGAAGCCGTTTGCCACTCCAGAGTCAAGGCATTCCAAGGATTGCCACTAGCCTGACGGCCCTTGAGCCAACTCCACACCGCATTGATGAGAAACGGAAACGTAGAAACAGCCAGCAGATAAGAGCCGATGGTGCAAATCATATTCACCGGTGCCAGAGAGGGGTCATACTCAGCCACCCGGCGAGGCATTCCCTGCAGGCCCAAATAATGCATCGGCAAAAAGCACAGATTAAACCCAACAAACGTCAGAGCAAAATGAATCCGCCCCCAGGTTTCATTCATCATCCGACCGGTCATTTTCGGGAACCAGTGGTAGATGCCGGCATACAGACCGAACACGCTACCGCCAAACAAAACATAGTGCAGGTGAGCCACGATGAAATAGGTATCGTGAACGTGAATGTCGAACGGCACCGAAGCGATCATAATCCCGCTGAGGCCACCGATAACAAACATGGAGACAAAACCCATACCGAAGAGCATGGCACTATTCAAGCGGATTTTGCCACCCCACATAGTAGCCAGCCAGCTAAACACCTTAATGCCCGTAGGCACGGCGATGATCATGGTAGCGATCATAAAGAACATCCGCAACCAACCGGGAGTGCCGCTGGTGAACATGTGGTGCGCCCAGACGATTAAGCCGAGGAAGCTAATCGCCATACTGGAATAGGCGATCGCGCGATAGCCAAAAATCGGCTTGCGCGAGTGAACCGGCATCACTTCCGAAATTATCCCAAACACCGGCAAAATCATAATATACACCGCCGGGTGGGAATAGAACCAGAACATGTGCTGATATACCACCGGATCGCCGCCACCCATTGGGTTAAAAAATGCCGTTCCTGCCAGCAAGTCGAAACTGAGCAGAATCAGTGCCCCCGCCAAAACCGGCGTAGACATCAAAATCAGCACCGAAGCGGCGAGCATCGCCCAACAGAACAGGGGCATATCGTTTAACCCCATTCCGGGCATCCGCATTTTCAAAATGGTGGTGACAAAATTCACCGCCCCGAGAATCGAAGAAGTTCCCAGCAATAACACGCTGAGAATCCAAATCATTTCTCCAACTTTATCCCCCATCGTGCTTAACGGCGGATAGGAAGTCCATCCCGCCCCTGCGGCTGCACCATTGCCCACAAAAAAGCTAGACAACAGCAAGATACCGGCAGGGGGAATCAGCCAAAATGCCACGGCATTTAAGCGGGGAAACGCCATATCTCGCGCCCCAATCATCAGGGGAATCAGATAGTTGCCAAATGCGCCGGTACCTGCAGGAACGATCCACAGGAAAATCATTACCGTGGCGTGGATGGTAAATAAACTGTTGTACAGTTCGCGGGTAACAAAATCCACTTCTGGGGTGGCCAATTCCGTGCGAACTGCGGTGGCCAAAGCACCGCCAATCAGATAAAAAATAAAGCTGGTGACTAGGTATTGAATGCCAATCACCTTATGGTCGGTACTGAAACTAAAGTATTCTCGCAGTGGAGTTTTTTCTCCTTGTTCCGATTCGGGGTTTTGTTCTAGGGTTGATGTTTCTTCTACTTGTGCCATAAGTAAATGGGTGTCACAGATGAATCTGAGAAGGCAATTTTTTCGCGCTTCGAGTGGGAGAAAGGGCGATCGCGTTAGTTATGCAATTGCGCGATCGCCTCCGGGGTAATTCCCATTTCAGCCCCTAAAGGTTCGAGATAGTCGGATTCGGATAATTCCGCTGGATTAATGGCCACCGTATTCCCAGACTCTGGCTGAGCGGCGAGTTGACTTTCAACCCACGCTTGGTAGTCTTCCGGGGTGTGGACGATCGCGCGAGTTTTCATGCCCCCGTGGTAGGAGCCACAGAGTTCCGCGCAGAGTAGCGGGTAATTTCCCACTGTTTGCGGCACGAAGCGCAATTCGGTTTCCCGTCCGGGAATCGCATCTTGTTTCAGGCGAAATTCCGGAATCCACAGGGCGTGGATCACATCGTTGGCGCTGATGGTTAGCTGCACTTCTTTGCCGGCGGGCATATGCAGTTCTCCGGAAGTAATGCCCAAGTCTGGATAGGTGAAAATCCAGGCGAATTGAAGCCCGAGGACGTTGACATTCACAAAGGGGGATTGCCCTTGGGTTTTCGGGGAGGCCCCGACGCCGAGGGCGAGCATTTTTTTAGCTTTGCTCGGTGTTGCGTCGGCTTCGGGTTCGTTTTCCGGGAGGGTGGCGGCGATCGCTGCTCCGGGTTGGGCCTGGGCCTGCATCGTGTGGGAGTCGTGGGAAGCCATCGGATCGAGTCCGCCCATCGAGTTGTACACTTCAAAGCTGTAAATTCCGATCCCCATGATCAGCACGGCGGGAATTGCCGTCCACAGCACTTCTAGGGGCACGTTCCCGTGAATCGGCGGCCCATCGCTGTCGTCGCCCGGGCGTTGCCTAAATCGCCAAATGGCAACGATGATAATTCCTTGCACGAGTACGAACAGACCCGTGGCAATGGTCATCATGGTGTTGAATAGTCCATCGACCCAGGGCGCTTCTTCTGAGGCGGCTATGGGCATCAAACCGTGGTTTTGACCGTACCACAGGCTGATCAGGGTTAAACCAATTCCGGCCAACATGGCTGATATGGCACTGGGTATTTTCACTCTCTGTGTACCTCCTGAAATGAAACACTCCGCCTCGGCACGATGGAACGTGCTGTCCGGGGTTGTCCGGACTTCGGCGGTTTTTGGTTTGCTTGCTTCTGTGCTAACTTAGCAATTTTTTGCAACTTGTGGATCTACCTGGCGTCCGATCGCTGGGGCAAGTCGGTGGCGGCGGGGGTAAATCTTTAGATTTTTTTTGGGATTGCACGATTGCTCTCGAAGCGATCGCCGGGGAAGGCGGTGGGCCTGCGTCCCCCTACCTACCGCGCCGATGGGGCGCGAAATGTTAACCTTTCCACCATCAGGGTGAAAATTTTTAACGTTCGATCGCAATTGGCAAAAAATCTCAAAATTGCATAACTCGCTACACCCTGGCGACTCGAGAGGCGATAACAATGCTTGGCCAAGGGGCGCTGAATCGCCGAAGCGCAACTCAGGCAGTAGATTAGTATGAGTTTGGACTTGAATGGGAAAAGCACATATGGCAAACTTACTCCTGGATCCCAATTCAGAAATCGCGCCGAACCAGTCTCAGGCGAGGGATCGGATTCGGCGCTTGGTCTGGAAAATCGCGATCGCCACGTTGCTGTTGATGGCGGTGGGGAGTGCCACTCGGGTGATGAATGCGGGTTTGGCTTGCCCGGACTGGCCGTTGTGTTACGGTGAGTTAGTCCCCACGCAACAGATGAATTTTCAGGTGTTCCTGGAATGGTTTCACCGTTTGGATGCGGGGTTGATTGGGCTGAGCACCCTTGTGCTGGTGGGTTTATCGACCTGGCATCGTCGGGCACTTCCGGGATGGTTGCCTTGGGCTTCGGTGGGCGCATTGGGTTTAATCGTCTTTCAAGGGGTTCTCGGCGGACTCACGGTCACGCAATTGCTGCGCTTCGATATCGTCACCGCTCATCTGGGGACGGCGTTATTGTTTTTTGCCACCCTGCTGGCGATCGCGATCGCCTTGATGCCTTATCGCCCCACGGGCAGTGTGGGCAAGTTGCCTTGGGTGGGCTTAGTGAGCGCGATTTTGGTGTACGGGCAAAGTATTCTAGGGGGGCTGGTGGGATCGCAATGGGCACTTCATCAGTGCTTGGGGTACGATCGGCTATGCACGGTGATGAATAGCCACATTGCTGGCGTTGTCCCCGCTACCCTGGCAATCCTCACCTTGGTGGTGATGGCATGGCGCACGCCTGCATTGCATCCCACCCTGCGTCAGCTTGCCCAATCGGCGGGATTGTTGTTACTGTTGCAAATTGCCCTGGGCGTGGCCACGTTTTACTGGCGCTTGCAGGTGGAACTCCTCACGGTGTCTCACCAAGCAACGGGGGCGGCTTTATTGGGCCTGTTGGTGGCGTTTACCGGTTTGGCCCTGCGCGATCGCGCTAAAGTCGGGCGATCGGGTGTGAAGTTTTCGGGTCAGTGCAATGTGGGGTCGGCGCAATCTCCTGCACCCGCATTGCGTTGCCATTGTGAAGAGAATCAGACAGACTCTAGAAGCGTCTGAACTGCTGAAAGGAAAAGAAAACGAAAAGACAAAATCGATGCAAGACATTATTGGGACGAGTTCGCAACGTCATCACGACAATTTCTGGCAAGTATGCAAAAGTTACTATCAGTTGACCAAACCTCGGATTATCCTGCTGCTGCTGATTACTACGGCGGCGTCGATGTGGGTGGCGGCCCGGGGAGAAGTAGACCCGCTGCTGGTATTGGTGACGATCGCTGGTGGTGCCCTGGCGGCGGCTTCGGCAAATACGATTAACTGTCTCTACGATCGCGATATCGATTACATTATGGAGCGCACTCGCCATAGACCGCTTCCTTCGGGTCGGGTGCAACCGCGCGATGCTCTGATTTTCGCGATCGCTCTGGCGGTGACTTCTTTTACCCTGCTGACGGCATTCGCTAATTTGCTGGCGGCGCTGTTGGCGATGTCGGGCATTTTGTTCTATGTGGTGGTTTACACTCACTTCCTCAAGCGCCACAGCACGCAAAATATCGTGATTGGCGGCGCTGCTGGGGCGATTCCGCCGCTGGTGGGATGGGCTGCCGTGACGGGGACTCTCACTTGGGCACCTTGGGTGATGTTCGCGCTGATATTTTTATGGACGCCGCCTCACTTCTGGGCGTTGGCTATGATGATTCGCGATGATTATGCGGCGGTGAAAGTGCCCATGTTGCCGACGATTGAAGGGGATGAGGAAACGGCCCGTCAAATCTGGATTTATACTTTGGTGCTTTTGCCCCTGACCCTGCTGTTGGTTTATCCCTTGCAGGCTACTGGATGGCTCTATGCCGTCGCGGCGGTGCTGTTGGGCGGCTGGTTCGCCCGCAAGGCATGGCAGTTGTTGCAAGACCCGCCAGACCGGGATAAGGCGCGATCGCTGTTTAAGTATTCGATTCTCTATCTGATGCTGCTGTGCGCGGGTATGGTGGTGGATAGTTTGCCCGTTACCCATCAGACGATTACCGCGATCTCCGATAACGTGCAACTGCTGGTCAGCGCGATCGTTAGCTAGCTTCCACCCCTCCAGCCTCAACGGCTGCTCTCCCTCCCCTTGGGTAGGCATCTTGCCTGCCCATTTTTTTCCCTTCCCCCCCCTTGACACATGCGCGAAATTGCCCTACCATATAAAACAAATCAACGATTCGGCCTGGTCAGGGCGTTACCGCCGCGCCGACTCCCCTAGTCCTGGGGAATCTAGTGATTTTTAAATCGATAATAATTTATCGGCGCAGGCAGGGCACTTAAGCATTGCACAAATTGCTTAAGTGCCCTGCCTGCGCATAGGGTTTCAGCAGGCTAAGCTGCTACTTAAATTATAGCACCCCTTGCTCATTTAATGCCGCCGAATCTTAAAAAAAATATGAAGTTTCCCTGTCCCTGGGGGTGGGTGGC
>NZ_JAYFEQ010000815.1:0-8778 GCF_055795085.1 Phormidium sp. CCY1219
GGCGATTAAATTGACTAACCCGGCGATTGCCTGTGGATTGCCCGCGCCAATTTTCCCCAAACTTTCTGCCGCTTGCCTGCGGGTAAATTCAGATTCAGACTCGGCGATTAATTTGACTAACCCGGCGATCGCCTGGGTGCGTTCTGTTTCTCGCAGAACAGTTCTCGCGTCTGATTTTATCGGATCGAGAAAAGTCCGCCAATCTTGTTTTTCTTCGCTAAAATAACCAAACCCCCACCGCACAATTTGAGCAACAATCTCATCAGCCCGATCGCATTCCTTGAATTCAGCGATTCCGGCAGCAGCGAGAAAATAGGCGCGATATTCGTACAACCCCCGATCGCACTTGTCTCGGTTTTCCCATTCTCTGCATCCATCCTCAAACTCAACTAACCCCGCGATAAACTCCTCTTTCCGTTCCTTCGGTACATCTTTGCGCCCCAACCACAGCAAAATCGGTTGCTTCCACAGGGGGTCAAAGATGCGATAGGAATTTTCCGGAATTGGGCGATTGATATGAGTTCTGGGCAAGAAAAAATCCCAATCCTCAAGGCTTAACGCCGCGAAATATTCCTGAAACGTGGCGTGATAGAAAGCGTAAACCTTCTGTGTGTCGTCTTCTGCTGCTACTCCTACCTGATTCAACCAACCGAGTTGCAGCGCTAAGGCAAACAGAGACTTATCATCATCACAATCCCCCAGTACCTCACTCACAAACTGATGCCGCAGGCGAAACGGAGACGCGGCATCATCGATTCCTCGCCGCGCCAATTCTCCTAATGCGTCGTTAAGTTGCTGGCGCTGCTGTTCGGTGGTGGGGAAACGGTTCTGTTTCCACCGATAAATTTGCGGCACAAATCGTTCGTAGAGTGCTGCCTGAGTTTCCGGCAACCCTTCGGAGGTTTGCCAAGTGCTGCACAGCAGGGTCAACCGCAGGGGATTTTTCACCAAATCCTGTAGGCGCTGATATTCCGCTTTGGCTAATTCCTGGCGCAGGGCTTCCCCGTTGGCGGCGTCGCTGGGTTCAAACCACTTGCCGATAAAGGCTTCTACCTGGGTGGGATAGTCAAAATCCAGCATCCGATAGGTCTCGAACCCTTCCAAGGCATTCAGATCCGCTTCCCAGACATTTAACCGACAAGTGAGAACCACCCGCGCTGCGGCAATCCAGCCTTTCAGTTGGGTGGCGATTTGCTGCAGTGGCAATCCGGCGGTTGCTTTTGCTGTCGCCATCTCATCCACCCCATCCAGCAGCAACCACACTCGCCCGCTTTCCAGTTGCGCCAGAAACTCTTCTTGCACCTTCTGACTCAAGCGCGACGGGAGAATGGCTTGTTTCAGCCAAGTTTCCAGCAAATACTCGTCGTCCAGTTCTCGTCCCTGCAAGTCTGCCAAGGAGATCCAAATCGGCAATTCCTGGCGTTCCTCTAATATCCAATCGGCGATTTTTTGCAATTGGGTGGTTTTTCCCGCCCCCGGTTCGCCGATGATGGCAATCTGTCGCCCTTGGGTTTTGCCTTCCCCTTTGCCGAGGATATCGTGCAAAAAGCGATCGTGTTCAAAGCGCTGCTTTTCTTCATATCCGCTGGGTTCGTAGAGTTGCGAACCGTCTTCGGCGCGAGTCTTCCCCGGGCGTTTGTCGCGCTTGCGGCGTTCCACCAGCGCCAGGGGTACGTGAATGTCGTCGAGGTTAAATTTGATATCTTCGTTGGCGGCGAGGAGGTTGCTGGTGAGTCTGCTGTCTAGCATCATTTTGCAGACTTTGCGCCAGTCGATCGGGGGAGTTGGCTTAACCGGATCCCGTTCCGGCGACTTCACTCATATATTAATGTTGTTTGTCTGGGTGTTGATAGTCCCTTGATTTACAACTCCAATTTTTTCGGCCAGTTTTGCCAAATTTTGAATGGTTGGCGGCTGAGATTGTAGAGTTTCTCTAATTTTTTGGATTTCCGCTGCCAATTCTGGATGTGCCTGGGCCTCAGTTGCCACTTGCTCAACGGCTTCCCGGATTTCTGGGTTTTCCTGGACGGCAGCTTTTAATTCCAGCACTGCTTCACCATAATCCATTGGTTGTTCGTTAGCCCCTTCTATAGCAGCCGCTAGTTGGGGTTGTTTGGCTTGGAGTTGTTGCCGCAAATTATTAGCTGCCTCAAGGAGATTTTCTCCTATCTTTGCAAGTGTTCCTTCACCAATTTTAGTTATCGCCCAAGTGCCGATCGCTGCCAGTTCTACGGGTTCCATAGCTTTATCTGTAACAATCTCAGGATATTAGAAGCATTGCCCAATTCTAGCAGATCCTTAATCTCTAAACAAGCGCCGGTCCCACAGCGATTTAATATGGTGGGCAAGGGTTGCGCGAGCAAAAGCAACACCCGCAGGGGGATTTTAATCCCTGCCGGATCGAGGGGTCTACTACAAGGGTTGTGGGATAATGTTTTCAGTCCCCGTCTCAATTAACGCGACCCCACGCCGAAGCGATCGCGTAAGGTGCGTGACCCCCTAAAAGACGGGATTAATCGCGTTTCTACAAGGGGTCACATGAACCCGACCCCTGGGGGTCACGCACTGCGCTTTAAGTTTCCAAACACTGGGCGATCGCCTTTGGAATTCTTCCGATTAATTCCTTCAGGGATTTGGCTTGAGTATGCTTCTGTGGGGTGAGGGAATGTACCCCAGGCACGAAAAAAAATCGGGCAGAGGACTTGACAAAAGCGAAGATATGTGGTAATAGTAAGAGGCTATTCCCCAATCCCGCGCGGCCTTGCCTGTTGCCTCCGGTTCTAGCAAGCGCGATTCGCGAAGATTTTTGTCAGGATTAAATTAAACCACGGTCCTCGAAGAGCTGAAAACCTGTACTATTGTTTCAAGGCGGTACTGTGCCCAATCGCAAATTATTGATTTCGTTATTAGTCGCGCTGGGATTGTGCAGCGTGGCGGCACCTGTCGCGGGACAGGCATTAATTCCCCATACCCTGCAACTGGATGCAGAACAGTTAGAGCAACAAGGCTTGATGCTTGCCGAAGAAGCGGCGCAACTGGCGAGATTCCAGCAATTCGAGCTAGCCTTACCCAGAGCGGAACTGGCGACGCAACTCGCGCCGAATAATCCGCAAGCCTGGGCGATTTTAGGGAGTTTGTACTTACAAGCGCAAGACCTAGAGCGCGGAGTGAACGCCCTGCAAAGAGCCAGAACCCTGGATCCAGAGAATCCGGCGGTGTGGTTTGCGTTGGGGTCGGCGTACTTTCAGCAGCAGGAATATCAAACGGCGATCGAGCAACTGAAAGAAGGCTTAACCTTAAAACCGGACGTACCGGGAGCGTTATTCGATTTAGGGAATGCCTATTACATGCTCGAGGAGTATGGCGAAGCGATCGCCGCTTACGAAAAAGCGATCGAGCAAGACGAGCAATTTTGGCCGGCAATCAACAACATCGGCTTAGTCAAATACGAACAAGGCGACGTAGACAAGGCGATCGAGCGGTGGAAGACAGCGGCGCAAATCGACGCTGACGCAGCGGAACCGCAACTAGCGATCGCGGTAGCGATGTACGCCCAAGGAAAGCGAGAGCAAGCATTAGCGCGAGGAGAAGAAGCCCTGCGCCTCGATCCGCGCTATGCCGATCTCGACTTTCTCAAAGAAAACCTGTGGGGCGATCGGCTGCTAGCGGACACCCGCAAATTCTTAGCCACCCCGAGAATGCAAGCCACCCTAGCACAACTGCAGGATGCGCCCGCCCCCGTCAACCGTGCCCCTTAACCGGCACTACAGCCAGACCCCTACTCGGCTATCATCCTAACTCCAGAGGGACAAAGCGGACCGGTAAGACCGGCGTCAACCGCACCCACATCCCGCATATGGAAGGCTAAAGCCGGTGGCCATTGGGGGGATAAACCCCCTGGCTCCACGGTTTCACAAGCGCGATCGCGAACCCTCACAGACCCGATCCTAGGCCATAGAACCCCCCGGATAGACTCATTCTTCCTTCGGGAGGAGGGCCGAGATTTGGTCAACGAACTCTTGGTGGTCCACCACCGGCTTAGAAATATACCCATCCGCCCCACTCTGTTCGAGAAAGGTTTCTTTATCCCCCGCCATTGCATGGGCCGTCACCAGAATAATCGGCAAATTCGCCGTTTGCGGGTCAGCCTTCAACATCTGGGTAATCTTGATGCCATCCACAGCCTTCCCCTGATAAACGCTGCGCGAGAGCGACACATCCATCAGAATCACGTCAGCTTCTCCCGCATGGGCAATTTCCATCACCTCTTCCACATTTTCGGTATGCTTGACGTTAAGCCCCCCGCGTTTACTGAGGATTTTCGAGAAAACGCGAGCGTTGACCAAATCGTCCTCCACAATTAGAACGGTTCTCATATGCCTTTCCTTTTGAGTTAATCGAATAGTGTACTCATCGTCAGACTGTCAGGTTTGATAGTACGCTGACAAAGTGTCCCTCGATCTACTATTCGCTCAGAATAGCGTCATTAAGCGCAAAACAGCAGGACACAATTGGAAGTTGGTTTGGTAAGGAACGAAACTCATGGCTAAACAGTTAAACCTTCTGTCCACCGGACAGGTGATCCCGACTGCGTTGCATACGGAGATGCAGCAGTCCTACCTTGAATATGCCATGAGTGTCATCGTTGGGAGGGCGTTACCGGACGTCCGAGATGGCTTAAAACCCGTCCACAGGCGTATTTTATACGCCATGCACGAACTGGGTCTATCACCCGATCGCCCCTACCGCAAATGCGCCCGGGTGGTGGGAGACGTGTTGGGGAAATATCATCCGCACGGAGACCAAGCGGTTTACGATGCGATGGTACGGATGATCCAAGACTTCTCCAGTCGGTATCCCCTCCTGGCAGGTCATGGCAATTTTGGGTCTGTGGATAACGACCCACCCGCAGCAATGCGATACACCGAGACGCGCTTAGCCCAAATCGGTCAGGAAGGGTTGCTGCGCGAAATTGGCGAAGCGACGGTAGATTTCATCGGCAACTTTGACAATTCCCAGCAAGAACCATTAGTCTTGCCGGCGCAACTCCCCATCCTATTGCTCAACGGCTGTTCGGGGATTGCGGTGGGAATGGCAACCAACGTCCCCCCACATAACCTGGCGGAGGTGGTGGATGCTTTAATCGCCTTAATCGACAGCAAAGAACTCTCAGACGAGAAATTATTCGACCTCATCCCCGGTCCGGACTTTCCCACCGGGGGAGAAATCATCGACACCGAAGGGATTCGCACCGCCTACAGAACCGGACGGGGGATTATCCCTTTGCGGGGGGTGGCGCAGATCGAAGAAATCCAAGGGGGACGGGGACGACACCGCCGTACTGCCATTGTAGTCACCGAATTGCCGTTCCAGGTGAATAAAGCCGGCTGGATCGAAAAAGTGGCGGATTTGGTGAATCACGGTCGCCTGCAGGGCATTTCCGATATCCGCGACGAGAGCGATCGCGAGGGGATTCGCGTGGTCATCGAACTCAAACGGGAAACCAACCCGGAAACCCTTCTGCAACAGTTGTACAACCAAACCCCGTTGCAAAGTAACTTCGGCGCTATTCTCCTAGCCCTCGTAGACGGTCAACCGCGCCAACTGTCCCTGCGCGAGATGCTGCAAGAGTTCTTAAAGTTCCGCGAACAAACCCTCAATCGCCTTTACCAACACGAACTCGAACAAACGGAAAATCGGCTAGAGTTGGTGGAAGGATTGCTGGTGGCGCTCAACGAACTCGACACCCTGATCGAAATTTTGCGAAATTCTGCCGATGGAAGCAGCGCCAAACAAACCCTGCAAGGTGAGCTAGACTTCAGCGAAGCACAAGCCGATGCAATTTTAGCCATGCCAATGCGCCGGATTACCGGCTTAGAACGGGAAAAATTGCAGGAAGAAAGAGGGAATTTGACAAAGCGGCGCGAAGAGTTGCAGCGATTGCTCGGCGATCGCCGCGAATTGCTCAAAGCGCTGAAAAAAGAGCTGCGATCGCTGAAGAAAAAATACGGCGATGCCCGTCGCACTCGGATTTTCACCGTCTCGGAAACCAAAGAAGCGGTGGTAGTGGCTTCTGCTTGCGCCACCACCCCTACCAAAACCAAAAGCAAGAAAGGCAAAAAGAAACAAAAGGCAGAAGAAGCCCCCTCTCTGCCTTTATTTCCCGCCGAACCGGAACCGGAAGAAACGGTCCTGGAATTTACCCACCGAGGTTACGTGCAGCGCCTCTCTCCCGCCACTTACGAACGACAGCAGCGCGGGGCCGATACCGACTCGCAGTTTCAGACCCTCGAGGAGGGTGAGGACTTTACCGTGCAGACTCAGGTGGCCTTCACGGACCAAGATGTGCTGATTTTAACCCGCAATGGCAAGGCATATTCGATTAAGGTGGGGGATATTCCCCTGAGCAAGCGCGTGGGGTCGAATAAACGACCGTTTGTCAGTTTGTTCCCGCCAGCAGTACAGGGAGACCCGGAGGCGATCGCCACTCAGTTTATTCTGTCGGATTATCCCGAAACTCTAGACCTGATTTGTCTCACCAAGCGCGGACGAATTAAGCGCCTTCCCCTGTCGGAGTTTTCCAACCTGACGGCGCGGGGCCTGACGGCGGTGAAGCTCAAGGAGGGGGATTCGTTGGTTTATGCGAATTTGGCGACCGCCGGTCAAGAGCTAGTTATGGCCACCTCCGGGGCACGGTTGTTGCGCTTTACCATCCAAAATGACAATCTGCCCATCACCAGTCGCACGACTTTGCCTCAGCAAGCGTTACGATTGGGTAAGGGGGAGAGTCTGGTCGGCTGTGTGGCCCTCAGCGCGTCGGATAATCTGTTGCTGGTCTCTAAGTTGGGATACGCGAAACAGTTATCCGTCCATCACGTGCGCCGCGCTAAACCCGGGGATTTGGGCACCCAGTCCATGACCTTTAGCGCCAAAAGCGATAACTTGATGGGCATGGTGGCGGCGCTTCCGGATAGTGAGGTGAAGCTGCTCACCAGTAGCGATCGCTTGCTGAAGTTGCCGATTGATTCCGTGCGCGTCAAGCGCAAGGATGATAAGGGCACGCGCTTGCCCACGGTTAAAGGCAAGGAAACCATCGTCTATCTCAACGTTTCTTCCACAGACCCCCAACAGTACGTCTGAACGGTGCTTCCCAAGCACTCTCACAAGTCCGGGGGAATCGGCAAAATTCGCCTGTTTTATCCGCCTAAATTTGCCGTTTCTCCTCCCCCTGACTCTGGATAAATTCTATCGCCTAAATTCTCTATCCTGATGACCGAGGTTTTTTTCGGAGCAAAACCATGAAACTGAATCTGAATGGATATGTTTTCCAAATCGAGTTAGACTTCTGGGAACAACTTTTGGCGTTTAATCTGGAAAATAAGTTCGACATCCCCCTGTCGCATATTGCCAAAATTACCGCCGAAGAACCCCCAAGTCACTGGGCAGAAATCCGCGTCCCCGGAACCTATTTCCCGGGACTTATCAAAGCGGGAACTTACTACACGCCCCGGGGAAAAGAATTTTGGTTCGTCACCCGCGATAAGGATTATTTGGTCCTGGAACTGCGGGAAGAACCTTATCAAAAGATGGTGTTCACCGTGGATGACAATCAATATTGGATCGACAAAATTATCGCACAAATTCAACCGCAACCCACCGAGGAATAAATTCCTCTGTTTGTGGCGCTTTAGTTGGGGTTTAAATAACCCGAAAGCGCCACAATTGACGATTGGGTTTGGGTGGATTATCCGCCACTGACTGGCGGAATTAATACGACTTCATCTCCCGGTTGCAAGCGGGTGTCGGGAGAGACGAAATTGAAATTGATGCCAAACCGGGTGATGTCGCGCCACCGTTCTAGTTCCGGGTGTTCGGCAATTAAGCGATCGCGCACCGCCCGCACGGGGGTATCTGGGGGAAATTCTAGCACTAATTCCGGCACGCCTAACGCTTCTTGATAGGCGGCGAATAGTTTGACGGTGACGGGAATGGAAGATTCACTCATCGTAAGGGCATGGTAAAGATTGCTGATGTTAATACGATACACCGCTTTGGGGTGAGGGGTGGCTTTGGGGGCGATCGCGATTCGGATGCAGTGGCTTATAATGAGGCTACTATAGCGCTTAGGGATGGGATAGTGATGAAACAGATAAGCAAAGAACACATTGAAATTACTCCCGGCGTGCGAGGTGGTAAACCCCGGATTGCTGGCACTCGAATAGCTGTAGAAGACATTGTGGTGATGCATCTGAAGATGGGACAATCTCCCCTGGAAATTGCGAGTAAATACGATTTGCCTCTCGCTTCAGTTTATGCAGCAATGGCTTACTATTATGACAATCGAGAACAAATCGATCGCCGCATCGAGGAAAACGAAGCATTCTTCGAGGCATTTAAGCAGAATAATCCCGGGCGGTTAGAAGAAAAATTGAGGAGACTCAGGGTTGAGTGAGCGAATTGGCTTTCACTTAGACGAACATATTGACTCGAGTATTGCTGTAGCCTTGCGTCGTTACGGCATTGACGTCACGACAACCGTTGAAGCAGGATTGCGTACTTAACCTGATGAGGTACAGTTTGCATTTGTTTGTCAAGAACAGCGAGTGCTGGTCGCTCACGATTCCGATAACGGGCGATCGCTAACCGAACTCGGGACTATCCTGGTATTGCCTATTGCAGACAGGGCACTCGTTCAATTGGGGAAGTCAGGGACTCCGTAGAAACCAACCCCATGTCTAAAGCCAGGGGCTTGTACTTCTAACCACCTGACCAGCCTAA
>NZ_JAYFEQ010000816.1:0-12763 GCF_055795085.1 Phormidium sp. CCY1219
GCGATACCAACTATCGACTCAGTACCTCCGGTCAAATCGTCGATACTGCCGGAAACACCATGTCATCGGCGCGGTATATTACTCTAGGTCAAACGATTGCTGAACGAGTCAGCAGCAGCGACCAATACGATTACTATCGGTTTAGCGTCAACGGGCCGACCCGAGTCAACCTGAGCATCTCCGGCATGAGTGCCGATGCCGACTTGTTCTTACTGAGTTCCAGTGGTAGCACCGTTGCCAGTTCCACCAATGGCAGCAACAATACCGATTCAGTCGCCGTGAATGTAAACACCGGCACTTACTACATCCGCGTCAAACGCTATAGTGGCGACACGAGCTATACACTGAGGACTTCCGGTCAATCTTTGAATCGAATTCCTGTTGTTAGTGGTTCAAATCAAACCTGGAATATCGGTTACTACATTTATCCCACCTTCAACGTCAGCGATCCAGACGGAGATGCGATCGTGCGTTACCGCTTCCAAGATCTCAATAGCGCTTACAACAGTGGCTATTTCGTCCTCTGGCAGAATGGCCGTTGGGTACGTCAACCCTCCACCTTTGAGATTACTGCCAGCCAACGCAGTTACCTCCGCTTTGTCAGTGGCAGCGTTCCCGGCGATAACCGCATTTCCGTCCAGGCGTATGATGGTCGCGCCTGGAGCAATCCAGCCTACATGACCATGACCGCCGATACCGCAGGTAACAGCATCAACAATGCCCGCAATCTCACCCTGGGTCAATCTCTCACGGAATACGTCAGCCAGTATGACGGGGATGATTACTATCGGTTCACTGTGAATACTCGCAGTCGGGTCAATTTGAGTATTTCTGGCATGAGTGCCGATGCCGATCTGCGCTTGCTCAATGCCAACGGCAGCACCATTGCCAGTTCCGTCAATGGCGGTAACAACAGTGATTCTGTCAGTCAATATCTAGATCCCGGCACCTACTACGTCCGCGTTAACCGCTTCGCTGGCAGCACTGGATATAACCTCAATACCTCAGTGCAAGCAGTTTCCACAGGGCCGAGCTTTACCGCTTTCTCTGCCGTAGATGCTTCTGGGGATGGCACCAGCAATACGGTCTTCCAACGGGGCGCATTACGGTTGAACTGGGCTACCAACGTTACCCCCACCAGCGTGCGGGTATTCGCTCGCAATCAAGCAACGGGTGCTGTCACCGAACTTTCTATCCTCAATCGAGATGGGGTTCGTCTGGCAAATCTGAACAACCAAAATTTATCCGCCGGAAACTACAGCATCTACGCCGAAGCGCGAGATGCCAGCGGCAATGTCGGACGCTCCAGCAACGTTCAGATGCGAGTGCTGGCATTTAATCCCAACAATGCCAACAGTCTCAAGATTGGAGACTTCCGCAATGGCTCCCATACCTTCTCTGGCATGACCCAAGGGTCGGTCTTCATTGGCGCAGGTGGGACTGATACCCTCAACCTCTCCGGTATCCGCAGCAGTGACGTGACCTTCAATGCCAATAACCGTGCCGTATTTGGTGGCACCACGTTTGATTGGTTGCGCGTCAACAGTACGGGTCAAGAGATTTACTTCCAAGGGTATGAGCGAGTGCAATTCTCCAATGGCACCGTCAATCTCGGCGTCACGCCTAACGACCCCTTATTCTCGCAACAGTGGAATCTGCGGATGATGGACGTTCCTGGTGCGTGGCGATTTACAACGGGTTCGAGCAATGTTCTGCTGGGTATAGCGGATACGGGGTTGAACCTCAATAGTTATAATCGACCGACCCACTCTGACCTGAATAGTGGACGATCCATTATTGATAGTTCTGACCAAGACGCTTTAGCCGGTCGTCGTGGTTGGGGACATGGAACTGCGGTTCAAAGTGTTGCTGCTGCTGATACGAATGATGGATATGGCATGGCTGGAATTAACTGGTCTAGCCCAGTGTATGTCTCGAATGTCTTTGGCTCTCGTTCATTTAATGCAGCGGCTCAAGAGCAGATCGAATATGCCCGAGCCAGGGGTCAGCGACTGGTTTACAACTTGAGTGCTGAATATATTAGCAACTACTATAATGCTGCACTGGCTAATCTCATGCAGCAGAATGCAGATACGGCACTGTTTGTGATTGCTTCTGGTAACAGTCAAAACCGACCGACTAATGTTGTCTCTTGGCCTGCTAACTTTGCTGGACAGTATGGTAATGTCATGGCAGTGGGTGCTGTGGGTGACAGTAATGGTAACAGCGCCACCCGCCACCCTTACTCGCAGTACGGTTCAGAACTGACTGCAGTTGCACCTTCGGGCATTTTGACGGCTAACATCAATGGCCGTCACGAGAATACCTGGGGAACTTCATTTGCTAGTCCCAGCATGGCAGGCGCTGCCTCTCTTGTCTGGAGTGTCAATACTGGTTTGAGTGCAGGAGATGTGCGAAATATCCTCACCAGCACGGCAAACCGAGTATGGCGCACTTGGGGGGGTTCTAATACGGGCAATCAGTACGGTGCGGGATTGGTTGATGCTGAAGCGGCAGTGCGTCGCGCTGATGCGCTTAACCGCAACCGCACTGTGGCAAATCTCTTCAATCATGGCGGTTTGTTTTTCAGCTAATGGGTTATCAAGGGATTAACTTTTAGTCCCACAAAAGGCGATCGCTCTTTCATTTCCCGATAGAGCGATCGCCTCTCCAAGTACAGTTAATAGAGTGGGCACAGCTTCTAGATATGAGTTGCTCCTAGCAAACAGCCCAGTGGCTTTCTCTGCCCACCTGCCTACTTTTGGGGGAAAATCGACGCGATCGCCCACTCCTTGAATAAGGTCATCATCCAGTGGATTAATCGGAATAATTCCCGAATCTCAAAACAATTGTACCCCCGTCGGTACAGGCTCTTTACCAGAGTTACTTTCCACTGTTACCTCTCTTGAGGTTGTTGGTGGGTGGATTGGGTTTTTAGGTGCGCGATCGCCATCGCGGCGAAGGAATTGGAACTCGCTTCTAACTCCGGAGATCGCTGTTCGTAGTCGAGCAGTTTCACATTGGAAAACTCTAGCAACACTCGGGTTACCAAAATTTCATAACAATATTCCGTGAAACGCCAATCCGGGCGCTCCTCCCCTAACAAGGCTAAACTGACTACTTGGTTTCAAGAATTTCTGGGAAAAAAGCCGATCGCAGGTTTGAAGTACACCGCTATTGCTGCTTTCCACGGACTATACTACTCTGCTTTTTTCTTTTTTATTTTCGCTTGATTTTGATTAAAAAGTTATTTATTTTAAAATTTTTAATTTTTACTTAAACCATTTTTTGGTCTTTTTCAACGTCATAAAAACCTAAAAAATGAGGTTTTCTAACAAAAATATTGTAGGATGGGCACTGCCACCCTACTCTTGATTACATTACCAAATAGCGTCTATTTTTTGGCGATAATCCATACGGCATGAACGATACCGGGGATGTAACCCAATACCGTTAACAAAATATTAATCCAAAAATCTACGCCGATTCCGACTTGCAAGAAAACGCCTAGGGGGGGCAAAAAAATCGCGCAAAGAATTCGAACTAAATCCATAAGAAACTCCCTCATTATCAAAAAAAGTGGGTTGGGGTCGAACAGTGGGGCGCGAGATAAGGTATTGCGTCTTGATGCTTGACCCTATTACTATCTTAACGATTCCTTTGGTAAAGAAATCCGTACTCCTACAGATAAGGAGGGTAGGAAGTCAGGATTGAGGTGGGTGCTAAATGTTGCTATATTCGGCGTCGGTGGGGGAGAGAAACCCGTACTGGAATCGGATTTGGGTAATTTTTTCAAAAGGAGAGATGCAAACCACGCTTTGCTTGCGCCAGGGGTATGGGGGGCGATCGCCGATTCCAACCCCGATCGCAACAGAGGGCGTGGGGATCCTCTCCTGTCGCTTCGCCGATCGCGCCCTCTGTTGCGGAAATGGCAATTCTCCCCAGTTCACCTCGATCCAGAGCCGATGCAAATAGTGGTACCCTAGATGAGGGAGCTGACTCGACGAGTGTCAAGAGGATGGAAACTTCTACAAAACCCCACGGTGACTTCGCCGATCTGGCAAAAGTCGCCGATTTTGCTAGCTTCATACCCCGCAGCGATCGCCAAAATGCTCTAAGGGCGATCGCAATTCGCCTATTTTTTACCTTAGACTCGCATCCTTGTGCCGTGACTTCAGTTCCGAATCCATCGGATCGAAGCAATCTTTTTCCCACAGAAACACAGATGGTTCGCCAAAGCGCAGATGGAGTCAATCTAAAACCCTTACGCCCTCAAGCTGTCCCAACTTTAGCTGAGGTGATTTATGCCACCGCGTGACTTGCAATACCTGCTGGATATTTTAATATCGGCTAAACTTGCTTTGAGCTATGTCTCCAGAAGTAGCTGGTCAGATTTTCTGGCGAATATTCAATTGCAAGATTCGGTGGTTCGCCGACTCGAAATTATTGGCGAAGCCGAACGTCGTCTTTCTGAAAAAACGCGGATTTCTTTATCTCGAATCCCTTTTATTATGATGCGAAATCGCATTATCCAAGAATATGACAAAATTGTATTAGAAGTGGTTTGGGAAACGATTCATAACGATTTGCCACCCTTAGTAGAAGCCCTGGAAAAAATTGTCCCCGAGGAACCAGAGTAATCCGATCGCCACTCCATTCTTCGCTCAAACGCCTCCCGCCAATCCCGACAAATCCATCCTCAACTGAGCCGAAATCGGCTTGATGGCGTTGGACTTTCCCCTCCTAAAACCCATCCTCCACCTCCATCAATCCCACTCCACGATTTCCCCGCCATCCGAACCCCAAAGCGTATTCTGCTCATTTCTAATTGGCAATTGGCAATGGATGAGGGAACAATTTCATTACCGTAAGCGCTTGTTCCGGGCTACAATTAAATTCAGGCTTTCAAGTATGGATCCATTGGTGGGGTTTCTTTCTGGAATTGGGTGCAGAGATAAGGTAGGGATCCCGAAAAATTGGAGCGATCGCGATCGAAGCGTAGGTTAGGGATGCCCCTATTGGAGATCGCGCCTATCCCCACTGAGATAAAATAGCATCCAGACCATTATTTACCCACCAGAAAATTTTATTATAAAAGCCAAATCAGGGTAACATTAAATTTGATGATAACTCTAAAAAAACCAAATACTTTCTGGCAACCCAAACCAAAGGAAATTCAAACCAAAGGAGACACCACTGATGAAGTATGTCAAAAAACTGGGGGCTTATATTTGGCTTGTTTGTAGCCTACCAACTTTTGGATTTATTGCCATGACAAGCGTGGCCTGGTTTAATGGAAATCGAGCCTACGATTCCTGGAGAACGGTAAAGCAGATAGAGGAACAAATCGAAGAAACTGGGGAAAGCGCATTAAGTATTTCAGAGCGGCAATTGCTAGAGAGAGAAAGCGCCAACCTAGAGAATGCATTACTATGGGTGCGCTTAACCCTGCTAATCGGGGGATTAATCGAACTGGGATTGGTGTTAAATTGCGTTTTTTCTATTGTCTCGGGTGTTAGCCGGCGGATAGAGGAATTTGCCCAAGAAATTACCCGTTCATCCACCGATATTGCCACTACAATGGTTCAGCAAGAACGCATTGCCAACGAGCAAGCGGCATCGGTGAATCAAACCACGACGACGATGGATGAATTAGGCGCATCATCGCGACAATCTGCCGAACAAGCCGAAGCTGCAGCTGCAGATGCTCGCAATGCCTTAAGCTTAACCGAGGGAGGGAGCAAAGCGGTAGAGCGCACCTTAAATGATATGTCCGCGCTCAAAGAAAAAGTCGGAGAAATTGCCCAACAGATTTTACGTTTAAGCGAACAAACTTCTCAAATCCGCAACATTTCTGGATTGGTTAGCGATTTAGCCACCCAAACCAACATGTTGGCACTCAACGCCGCCGTGGAAGCAGTGCGGGCGGGGGAACATGGAAAAGGATTTGCCGTAGTGGCGAGTGAAATTCGCAAACTTGCCGATCAAAGTCAGAAATCCACGGAAAAAATTAATGCTTTAGTTTCGGATATTCAAACAGCGATTAATTCTACCGTAATGGTTACCGATGAAGGAACCAAAACTGTAGATGCCAGTTTAAACGTTGCGAAAGAAACGGCACAAGCCTTTCAAGGAGTGACCGAAGCGATCGACAATATTACCGTAAGTACGCAACAAATTTCCCTGAGTGCCAAACAGCAAGCCGTTGCCATTCAACAAGTAGTGGATGCAATGAATTCCCTCAATCAAGTGGCCAATCAAACTGCCCAAGGGATTACGCAAGTTAAAGTGGGTACAGAGCGACTCAACGATGTGGCGCAGGATTTGCAGCAAATTGTTTAAAAAATAGGCCGATCGCATCGGTGTAAACTCGTCCAAGATCATCCCACTTAGCCGCCACTAATTTTGGCTTTATAACCCTCTTTGGCGAGAATTTCGACAATTTTTTGCTTGTGGTCGCCTTGAATTTCAATCGTATCTGCTTTCGCAGTACCGCCAGTGCCGCACTGACTTTTTAAGCGCTTTGCCAGGGCACTGAGAGTTTCCGGTTTAGCTTGAAACCCGCTAATCACCGTCACCGTTTTGCCTTTGCGTCCTTTGCGAGAGGCTTGGACGCGGAGATTGTGCTCCGAGGGAGGGAGTTCCGGAACCGGACGTTCCGTTGCCCGATTAGTTTGAGAACCAAACTCTTGATATGCGATGCGATCGCCACTGGATTTCTTTTTAGAAGATGCCATAAACGCGAAAAATAACGATAGAACTTTGGTTTCAGGGTAGCGCGACGCGCCCCCAGGCATCGGTCGGTTCCAGCCCTATCTTAAAACCGACTTACGGCGAACAGTCCTTATAATAGAAAGTTGTTTAATTGATTATCCTTTGCCCCGTGACCACAACACCAAGACCCACAACTTCCGGAACCCCCACTCCAAACCCCGATCCTCTGGGACGCTTCGGGCGCTTCGGCGGCAAATACGTGCCCGAAACCCTGATGCCCGCCTTAGCCGAGCTTGAAACCGCCTATCAGCAATACCGCCAGGATTCCGAATTCCAAGCCGAACTCAACCTGTTGCTGCGCGAATACGTGGGACGGATCACCCCGCTTTATTTTGCCGAACGCCTGACCCAACATTACGCCAGACCCGACGGTAGCGGGCCGCAAATTTATCTCAAACGCGAAGACCTCAACCACACCGGGGCGCATAAAATCAATAATGCGATCGGACAAGCACTCCTTGCCAGACGGATGGGCAAACAGCGCATCATTGCCGAAACTGGTGCGGGTCAGCATGGGGTCGCCACCGCCACAGTTTGCGCCCGGTTTGGCTTAGAATGCGTCATTTATATGGGCGTCCAAGACATGGAACGGCAAGCCCTCAACGTCTTTAGAATGCGCCTGATGGGGGCCGAAGTGCGTCCCGTTTCTGCCGGCACCGGTACCCTAAAAGATGCCACCTCAGAAGCGATTCGCGATTGGGTGACGAACGTAGAGACCACCCATTACATCCTCGGTTCCGTAGCCGGCCCGCACCCTTATCCGACGATCGTGCGTGACTTCCAAGCGATTATCGGGCGGGAAACGCGCCAGCAATGCGAAGAAAAATGGAGCGGAGTGCCGGATATTCTGCTGGCCTGCGTTGGTGGTGGATCCAACGCGATCGGACTTTTTTATGAATTTCTCCGCGATGCGAACGTGCGTCTGATTGGGGTAGAAGCAGCCGGAGAAGGGGTAGAGTCCAAGAAACACGCGGCGACCTTAACCCGGGGCGAAGTGGGCGTTTTGCATGGCGCGATGAGCTATTTGCTGCAAGATGAAGAAGGTCAGGTGCTCGAGGCGCACTCAATTAGTGCGGGGTTAGATTATCCGGGAGTCGGACCGGAACATAGTTATTTGAAAGACAGCCAACGGGCGGAATATTACAGCGTCACGGATGCGGAAGCGTTAGGGGCGTTTGAGCGGTTGTCGAAATTAGAAGGAATTATTCCGGCATTGGAAACGGCCCATGCGATCGCTTATCTCGAAACCCTTTGTCCGCAACTCGAGGGCAGCCCGCGCATTGTGATTAATTGCTCTGGACGTGGAGACAAAGACGTGCAAGCTGTGGCGAAATACCTGCAACCCGATGGATAAGGTTGACGCGCAACTGCCGCGATCGCCGGAAAACCCCCACTTGCCAGGGCAGTGGCGGTGTGAAACCCCTGATGCTGGGTGGGTAGGCATCCCCTCGCCGATCGCCGGGAAGGGGGGGTGGTTCCGATGGTGGCCGATCGCGGCGATCGCCTTTACCCTGGCAAGCTGTAGGTTCACCCTTCCACCCCCCTCTCCTCCCGTGAGTCCTTCTCCTTCACCGAATAATTTGTCACTGCAAACTTCCTCTAATTCCACCAGCGAATATCGGGAATTGGAGCGCACCGTTTTCCAGCTTGTGAACGAGTATCGTGAATCTCAAAACCTGCCGCCGTTGCAACTCGAGGAACCGATTAGCCAAGTGGCGAGGCAGCACTCTCGGTCGATGGCAACTGGAGAAGTTTCGTTTAGTCATGGGGGATTTGACCGGAGAATTGAAGCGATCGCCGAGTCGATTTCCTATCGAGGAGCGGCGGAAAATATCGCCTACAATCAAGGGTATAATAATCCCGCTCAACAAGCGGTTGAAGGGTGGATAAATAGTCCCGGGCATCGCAAAAATATGCTGGGCAATTATGACCTCACCGGGGTGGGAATTGCCAAAAACGCCGAAGGGGAATATTATTACACTCAAATTTTCATCAAGACGCGGTAATTGCACTGCGATCGCCAATTGGGGTGGGGCAACGCTTGTCCCACCCCAATTGGGTGGGGGTATTTTGCACGAAAGCTTGACAGGTGTGCAGTTTTCCGGGATGCTAAAGAGCGAAATCTCCGGCGAGGAAGTGCGCCAAGCGGGAGAAGGCGGGAATAGCAAGTTTCTCGCGCGCAAAATTGCGGGGGAGAGCAGGAGGAGGAAAGCTAAAGCGATGGGATTGACAGATTTTCAAGTATGCGATCGCGATTTGACGGAAGAACAGTTAGCGGAGTATTTATATGCAGGGGCGATCGCGGTGGATACGGAAACGATGGGACTGTTGCCCCAGCGCGATCGACTTTGTTTGGTGCAACTTTGCGACCCTTCATCGCGCGTCACCGTGGTTCGCATTCCCAGAGGACAAACAGAAGCCCCCAATTTAAAGCAGCTTCTGGAACATTCCAACATCGTCAAAGTATTTCACTTTGCTCGCTTTGACATGGCGACTCTGCGCTATCATCTGGCGATCGAAGTCCAACCCGTTTTCTGCACCAAGATTGCCAGCAAACTCGCGCGCACCTACAGTCCTCGTCACGGTCTCAAAGAGGTGGTGCAAGAACTGGAAAACGTAGAACTGGACAAAAAAGCCCAGAGTTCCGACTGGGGAAATCCGGACAATCTCTCGCAAGAGCAATTGAGTTACGCCGCCAACGATGTTCGTTACTTGCTGCCCGTACAACAAAAATTAATGGGAATGCTCAAACGCGAAGAACGGTGGGCACTCGCCCAAGAGTGTTTTCAATGTTTGCCCACCTTCGTTGCTTTAGATTTACTGCAATATAAGGATGTGTTCGAGCATTAAGTGGAGTGGCAAAGAGAAAGTGGAGGGTTGGTTTACCCCCCACTTTCCTCGCGGTTGAATGCTGCATTTATTCCATGCCTGCAGTATTTTTCTAGGACTCGGTTTGAGTTACGGATCCTTGCAACGCACCGACCATTTGCTCCAAACCGCGTTTAATCCAGCGCGTCACGGTCATCGGACTGACACCAATTTGTTCCGCCACCACCTTGCGCGGAATATTTTGGAAAAACACCGATTCGATCGCGGTTCTGGTTTTTTCTTCCAGTTGGTTGAGCGCTTCTTGCAGTTGTTGTCGTTCTTCTTCCAGGCGCTGTAGGGATTGGTAGTGACTATCCACCAATGTCTCGCCCAAGGTGACTGGGGTATCCACGTGCTGAGACACCAAGGCATCCAAACTCAGGGGGTTGCGATTTTGACCCGCCAACTTGCTTTCGCGCCACTCTTCCAGAGAAATATTTAACTCGGCGGCAATTTCTGCCTCTTTCGGGGGGCGTCCCAGGGACTCGGTTAGGGCTTCGCGAACTTTTTCCCCTCGGGATTGCAGTTCTCGCCAGCGACGCGGAATCTTCACGGAAGATGCTTTATCGCGTAAAAAGTGCAGCATTTCGCCGCGAATGTAGGGCACCGCAAAGGAACTAAAGGCACAGCCTTGGGTGGGGTCGAACCGTTCGATCGCCCGAATTAAGCCCAAGTAACCGATTTGTTCGAGGTCTTCATACGGCTCTGCACATTGATGACTGACGCGATGGGCGATTTTTCGCACCAAACCAGCATTCAACCGCACGAGCTGATTGCGAATTTCTAGGGAGGGATTTTGGTGGTACGAAACTAACAGTTCCATCCCTCTATAGCGCAGAGAGGATTGAGTTGCCATTCTAGTAAATCCTCAATAAGGACATCCCCGTGATGTTTGGGGAGATAAGTCAGAGACTTTTGTAAAAGCTACTGATAAAGATTAGTTAATTTTGTCCTTATTCTGTCCTAAGATAGATGCAACTTACTAGGGGCGTTTTACGGAACTCCTGCCCTAGGATCCCCGAAATTTCCGTAAAAATACTGAGGTTTTTTCTGGCTTTTTGCGATCGCCTTTCCGGTTTGTTAAGAAAGCTTGCTGAAGAATGAGAGTCATAGTACGCTTAAATCCTCTGTTGGCGGGTAATGGAGCGATTTTCTGGCGAGTCACCTCAATCGGCGCTTTTGTGACCATTTGCCGGCATTTAGCAACAATTCTCAACTCAATTCCGTCTGCGAAACTCTTCCCAAGGGCGGAGGGTACTGCAAGGACTTGCCACGCATGCGCGATCGGGTTCGGAAAGCTTCCCCAAAAAACCGGATCCCAATTCTTCCCTCATTCTTTACAATTAATCGTGGAGTAATTAGCCCCAATACTCCAGATCGATTTTTCATGCGGGTTAGGGATGCAAGAAATGATGCGCCATCCGGGCCTTTCGCCGAGACGCCCTATAAGGTCAACGAAGGGGTTTGAGTTCCCGCATCGCGTTCCTAGCCGCAGTATTGTAGAAGATCGATGGAGTCCACTCTGGTCTAACTCAATTAACTCAATATGGAAGTCCTAGACATCAAACGCGAAGTCGAACAGTTGTCCGATCGCCTGGGTAAAACCCAGGACTATCTTTGACATTCCGGTTCTCAATGCCAAAATCCATGACTTAGAGCAGCTTGCGGCTCAACCTGAGTTTTGGGATGACCCCAATCAGGCGTCTGAGATCCTGCAAGAACTCAACGAACTCAAGTCCCACAAGGAGCAGTATCATCAGTGGAAAAATAGCCTCGAAGATACCAAGGCAATTTTGGAACTGCTCGAACTTCAACCAGACGAGGCGCTGCTGCAAGAAGCGCAAACGAATATTACCCGCCTCGATCGCGAACTCGAACGCTGGGAGTTGCAACAGTTGCTTTCTGGCCCTTACGACAAAAACGGGGCGGTATTGACGATTAATGCTGGCGCAGGTGGCACGGATGCCCAAGATTGGGCGGAAATGCTGCTGCGAATGTACACTCGTTGGGGGGAGAGTCACGGTTACAAGGTTTTGTGCAGCGAACTGTCCCCAGGAGATGAAGCCGGAATTAAATCGGCTACCTTGGAGATCGAGGGTCGCTATGCTTACGGCTCTTTGAAAGCGGAAAAAGGCACCCACCGCTTGGTGCGAATTTCTCCGTTTAATGCCAATGGCAAGCGCCAAACTAGCTTTGCTGGGGTGGAAGTGATGCCGATTCTCAATGAGTCGGTGGATCTCGACATTCCGGAAAAGGATTTGGAGATTACCACGTCTCGTTCTGGCGGTAAGGGCGGGCAAAATGTCAACAAGGTGGAAACTGCAGTGCGTGCGGTTCACATCCCCACTGGCATCGCGGTTCGCTGTACCCAGGAGCGATCGCAATTGCAAAATAAGGAAAAAGCCCTTGCTTTGCTGAAAGCAAAGTTGCTGGTGATTGCTGAAGAGCAACGCGCCGCCGAAATTGCCGAAATTCGAGGCGATATGGTGGAAGCCGCCTGGGGCAACCAAATCCGCAATTATGTGTTTCATCCTTACCAAATGGTCAAGGATTTACGCACCAATGTGGAAACCACCAACATCTCTGATGTGATGAACGGCAACCTCGACCCATTCATCGAAGCCTATCTACGTCAGGAAACGCAGCTAGGCGAGGTCTCTAGCGCTTAATTGAGCCTCCAGAACCTACAGAAAATTGAGAATTGTGCAGTTGAAGGCTCAATTCTCAATTTTTTCTTCTCTCAACCATTTTGTGAACTTATTGTTACAATTCCCTAGAAGCCTTTCGCGTTATCATCAATCCTTATGACTCATCCATCCACTCCCGACACCCTCTCTGACACCCCCCAACCTGACCAGGCGATCGCCGCCCCTGCGGAAGAATCGCAGCCCAAAGATAGTTATGTCAAATTGGCAATGCGTAATATGGTACGCAAGCGAGGCACCTCAGTGAAGCATTTTCTGTTGAGTGTAGTAGGGCTATTGGCGGTGCTGATCGGGCTTTCGTACTTAACGCGCTAGAGGTAATCAGCGGGCGAAGGAAGCAGGTCAGGGACTCCGTAGAAACCAACCCCATGTCTAAAGCCAGGGGCTTGTACTTCTAACCACCTGACCAGCCTAAA
>NZ_JAYFEQ010000817.1:0-2902 GCF_055795085.1 Phormidium sp. CCY1219
GAGAACTCCTCCCTACGCATAAATGACGAGGGTTTCCGTTCTCCCCCTTACCAACCCTAATTTCTGATGAGCGCCTACCACCCCACCTTATTCTTGATTACCATTCTGACTTGCCTGGGATTGGCTCCGAGTGCCAAGGGTAGGGTTGCGATCGCCCCCCCCGATGCCTCTGTCACAGGACAAACCCTGGCGATCGCACCTACCTCAACTCCCCCCCCAGATAGCGCTGACGATTTCACTCCCTCTTTCCCCCTCTCTACCTCAAGCCATTCTTCTGTTCGGGTACCGCTTTCCTCCCCCGACACGCACTCGTTTCTACTCGCCGATCGCCTCTCGGTGAGTGCCACCGCCCGCTCTACCCCAGACAACTCCCTGTTCTTGGCGCAATCTTCCTCAGAAGATACCTCGGACGAGTCTACCTCTGCCCCAAAATCTGAGAAAACCGGCCTTTCTACCAAAGACTTAATCTGGTTGCTGTTACTCGGTTTCGGCACTCTGTCTTTTGCCGGCATCTTCGCCGGGGCGTTTTACTTGCTGACTCATTCGGGCAAGGAGGAACCGGATTGCGACTCTCCACCACCGGATTCTGACTCCGATGACGATCGGGATATGCCGGCGGAATTCTTTCCCCCCCCGGAAGACAAGCCCCCCATGCCTCCCACCTACAGCGATCGCCCGCCGGATCCCGTACCTCCGACGACTTGGGACGCCAATGGCTCTCACCAACCCGCCGTGGGGGTGAGTGACAAGCTCCCTCCACCACCGCAAGACACTCCTCCCCCTCCTCCCCCTCCTCCTCCTCGTGCACCTTCTCCCTCCCCCACTGAATCTCTCGCGGTTCCCGAATCTCCCCCCCTTGCCAAAATCGATAATGTGGAACGCTCGATCCAACAACTCAGTCATAGCAGTCCCACTGAGCGTCGCAAGGCAATTTGGACCCTGGGTCAACAAGGCGATACCCGCGCGGTTCAGCCTTTGATCCATTTACTGATGAATTCCGATTCCAAACAACGCAGCTTAATTTTGGCCGCTTTGTCGGAAATTGGCTCGCGCACTCTCGAACCGATGAATCGCGCTTTGGCCCTTTCCCTGCAAGATACCAATCCGGAAGTCCGCAAAAACGCAATCCGCGATTTAACCCGCATTTATCACTTGCTCTCTCAAACTAGCCAACTCCTGTGCCACGCCGCTGAAGATTCGGATGCAGAGGTTCAAGAAGCCGCAAAGTGGGCTTTATCTCAACTCAGTCGCATCCGCTCTGTCTCTCATGCTGACACTCGCACCCGGTTGCAAAATTGGACCAGTCCTCCCCCAGAAAATTATCCCGAGGATATCCCCTAATTTATCCCCTGCTTGTCCATTTGCCCTCCCTCTGTGGCAACAGGCACCCCGCATTCGCCCAAAACAGCGGACTCACCGGCAATTTCCGTTATCGTCTTACATCGCTTCTTGGTAAATATACTCTCGCAGTCAGAAAATTAATAAATCCCCAGCGAAACGGCAAAATTCAAGAGATAAAAATCTTGTCCAGAAATCCACCGCCACCGGTGTGGCACTATTTTTGATTCTAAATCCTCTTTCCCTGCAGGGGATCGCGGTTTGGCCAAGTTGAAAACTACTCTCGGGCAGCATCAGGGGAAAGGAAGGGAAAAAAATAGAGAAATATCAATTTCTGCTCAAAATTAACTCCTCAAACCAACTATAATTATCTTGCCAATTGAAAACCCCTTACAGATGAGGGTGTAAACCCGGTGTATTTACAGCAGATGTGTCAGTGCGGTTGTGGTTTGAATAGGTAAAAATGGGAGTAGAAAAACAGTATAAATCCAGTGCAAAAATGCAAGTTCCCTCGCCGTTGAAACCGGGGGATTTGTTGCGAGTCATCGCCCCGAGTGGTTGTCTGCGAGAGCGAGAAAGGTTCGATCTCGGGGTGGAGATTTGGCGATCGCGCGGTTATCGCGTGGAATTGAGCGAGGGTTACGATTCCGCTTGGGGCTATTTGGCAGGCAGCGATCGCGATCGGCGTGGCCAATTGTTCGCCGCATGGCACGATCCGAACTGTGGCGCTATCCTCTGCGCTAGAGGCGGTTACGGTGGGGCAAGATTGCTGGAAGAATGGACTTGGACCGCGCCAGCAAACCCCGATAATTCCCCGATTGTCAGCACTGCCCCGGTGACGCCTAAATGGGCGATCGGATTTTCCGATATTACCAGTTTATTGTGGAGTTTGTGCCAACATGGGGTGATGGGAATACATGGGCCTTTGCTGACTACAATTTCCGACGAACCGGAATGGTCGATAAACCGCTTGTTCGATTTAGTGGAAGGACGAGAAATCGCGCCACTGCAAGGGAAAGGATGGGGGGGCGATCGCGTCACCGGTTATTTACTGCCGGCGAATTTAACCGTGGGCACCCACTTACTGGGAACCCGCGCCCAACCCAATTTAACCGGTGCCATTCTCGCCTTTGAAGATGTGGGCGAAGCACCCTATCGCATCGATCGAATGCTGACCCAATGGCGGATGATGGGGGCATTGGAAAAGGTGCGCGGGATTGCATTAGGGCGCTTTAGTCAGTGCGACAATGTGGCCAAACCCCCGAGTTTTACCGTGGCGGAAGTCTTGCGCGATCGCTTGTCAGATTTAGGCATTCCCATTGTGTCGGATTTGCCCTTCGGTCACGATGGGGAAAATGCCGCCTTGCCCGTGGGGGCTGAGGCGGAATTAGACGGCGATCGGGGCATTTTAACGGTGAAGAATCCCGTGGGTTGATGGGGGCGGTTTATTCGGCGATCGCCCTCCACGCTTCGCCGCATTCCTTATGCAGATACATTTAACCCGGAAAAATCTAGCAATTGCTGGAAGTTTCTGAGTATGGCACAATCTGGAATGAAATTATTG
>NZ_JAYFEQ010000818.1:0-26526 GCF_055795085.1 Phormidium sp. CCY1219
TAGGCTGGTCAGGTGGTTAGAAGTACAAGCCCCTGGCTTTAGACATGGGGTTGGTTTCTACGGAGTCCCTGACGTCAATCCTTTAGAAAGTTTAGAAAGAGGTGGGTAGATATGACAATTAGGGTGTTTATTTTAACTCTAACGCTGTTGCACCGTCAATCTTTCCGATACACTGAGGGATAAGCATCTTTGACAGCAGCAAAATGGAAAATTTGCCCGTGACTCCTCAAGCGCCAGGATTACCGAATCAAAACGCAAGCCCTTCAGACCCTAGCGATCGCGGCGGTGGTGACTTCGATCGCTCAATGATGCGGCGCTGCATAGAACTGGCGCGCCGCGCCCTGGGACAGACTGCGCCCAATCCCCTGGTGGGGGCGGCGATCGTCAAGGATGGCAAAATCGTGGGAGAAGGGTTTCATCCCGGGGCGGGACACCCTCATGCTGAAGTCTTCGCCCTGCGCGCGGCGGGGGAACAAGCCAGAGGAGCCACGGTTTACGTGAACTTAGAGCCTTGCAATCACTATGGACGCACCCCCCCTTGTTCCGAAGCCTTGATTGAGGCAGGGGTGGCAAAAGTGGTAGTGGGGGTAGTAGACTCCGATCCCCGGGTGTCTGGGGGCGGGATCGAGCGGTTGCGCGGTGCCGGAATAGAGGTCATCGTGGGGGTAGAAGAAGAAGCTTGCCGCAAACTGAATGAAGCCTTTTTTTATCGGACGCTCCACAATCGTCCGTTTGGCATTTTGAAATATGCGATGACTCTCGATGGCAAAATCGCCACCACCACCGGCCATAGTAGTTGGGTGACTGGTACAGACGCTCGCCATGAGGTTCATACCCTGCGGGTGGCTTGCGATGCGGTGATTGTGGGCGGCAACACCGTGCGTCGAGATAATCCCCAGCTTACCAGTCATCATACCGGGAACCACAATCCCTTGCGCGTGGTAATGAGTCGCAGGCTGGATTTACCACGGTCGGCGCATTTGTGGGAGGTGGAGGAAGCGCCGACCCTGGTGCTGACTGAGGGGGGAGCCAATCCCGATGTGCAGCAGCAGTTGATGAAGAAAGGGGTGGAAGTCATCGAGTTAACGCCCTTAACGCCTGCCAAAGCGATGGAGTATCTTTACGATCGCCAATTGCTTTCCGTACTTTGGGAATGTGGTGGGACTTTAGCCGCTCGCGCGATCGCTGAGGGAGCGGTGCAAAAAATTCTCGCCTTTATCGCGCCTAAAATCATCGGCGGTCAGTCTGCACCTTCGCCAGTGGGCGATTTGGGCGTCACGAATATGACAGATGCCCTAACATTAGAACGAATTCAATGGCGAACCATTGGCACAGACTGTGTGGTGGAAGGCTATTTAAGACCCCAGGAAAAAGGCTGAAGGATAAGCGATGAATGCTATCGGAAAAACTTAGGTTTGGCTATCAAAAATTGTGCGATAATTATTGATAAAGTTAAGCCTATTTTTTTTGCGAAAAAACATGTTATGCTTCAGATTTTATTATGGATAGACCCCTTTTTTAGCGGAACAATATGCTGCAAATTTTAGTGTGGAGCGTATTTGTAGGGAGTCTCGGAATGGAGGCAGCGATCGCTGGTGGATGGTTGCGCTGGCGACAGGTAATTTCCCTTGCAAAACAACAGGAGGAGGAAGAAATTTTGACGGATCATCAAAATAATCGAAAACTGACCACCGTACAGACCCCACCGGCATCATTGAGATCCACCGGGGAAACCGAGTCAAAGGCTTCTGCAACTGGAAACAGCGATCGGCAACTGACTCATTTCGCGGCGGTCCCCCCCCACTTAAAGACTGCGCCGGCAGAACCCTCGGGCAACTCCCAACTGGTAGAATTCGAGTACAAAATCGTCCGAGCGAATTTCGATTTATTTCGCGATCCCCAGGTGTTGCAGCGATTGTGCGAGGAAGAACAACAAGCGGGATGGACCTTGTTAGAAAAGCTCGACGATCGCCGAGTGCGCTTCAAACGACCGATCGCTTGGCGCAAAATGCTCAATTCAGAGGCGCTCAAATTCGATCCCTACCGCTGTCACTACGGACCGACCACCAGTTGGCTGAATCTGTTTGGGGCGATCGCCGCCGTCACCACAATGGTTTTACCGGCATATCTCGGCTATGTCTTGGTCGCCAACACCTTAGAGACAAAAAACCCCGCCCGAATGCCCCCCGCCACACCCACCGCACCGGTGTTCGAGCCTTCTTCACCCGAACCGCCCCCCATTCCCTAAACAAATCAAGCATCCACCATCGAAAATTCATGTCAAATGCGGTTGACAAACCTCGAGGTTTGTCAACCGCATTTGCTATGACCCATAGCAAATGATGCTTTGACCCGCTAGTTATGCCATTGGACCGCCTCTTGTAGAGAGGTAATGAATCGCGTCTTTAGTCTTCCAGTTCCTCCAGGAGGGCCTCAACTTTTTCCAAACCTTCCGCATTGTCTTGCTCCTCGTAGAGGTCGCGCGCGATATTTAACTGGTCGATCGCCTCAGAGATGCGATCGCGCCCTTGGAGTGCCAAAGCGAGATTATAATAAGCCTCTGCATTATCCGGAGCCATTTCCAGGGCGCGACGATAAGCCACAATCGCCTGTAGAAATTCTTGCCGATCGAGATGGATCCCGCCGATCGCCACATGGGGTTCCACCAATTCGGGTTCCAAACCCGCCGCGCGATGATAGACATTCAGGGCCTCATCCAACTCGCCGCGATCGTGGAGGAGCTTAGCGATCACGAGCTGTAACTGTGCATTGCGCGGTTCGAGTTCCACCGCTTGCTCGAACATCGCCAGGGCGCGATCGCTGTCTCCCTGAGCCAGAAATGCCGCCCCTAAAATGCGCTGCACGCTGCTTTCACGCGGGGCCAACTCCACCGCCTGTTCCAGGGCCGCGATCGCCTCATCCACCCGTCCCTGCTGCAGCAGTGCGGCACCGATGGACTCATACGCTTGCCAGTATCTCGGATCCTGACTGGTGACCTGCTGATAAACCCCTAGGGCTTCCTCATACTCTCCCTGGCGCAGCAGAACCACCCCGAGACCGATATGGGCGTTAAAATTCTCCGGATCCAATTGCGTCGCTGTGCGATAAGCCATTTCGGCGGCTTCGTTATCTCCCAAATTCGCCAAACTGTAGCCGAGGGCATATTGGAAATCCGCATTGTTGGGATCCAAGGTAACCGCCTGTTGATACGCATTCGCCGCCGCCTCAAAATTTTTCTGCGTCGCTTGCAAATAGCCAATCCCGGAAAAAATTCGCGGGTTTTCGCCATCTAAATTGGCAGCCGTTAAATACACTTGGATCGCGGCGGCATAATCCCCCGCATCCACTAATTCCCGCCCCTCGCGCAACAACTCGTTCACGTCGCGATCGCGCTCGGCGGTATTTTGCGCCACCTGTGCCATCAGACGGGGTAATTGGGCACCCACCGCCACCGACGGGATGAAGGCAATTGACCCCAATAAAAAGAGGCTGACGCCAAAGGAAATCTGCTTTTGCACGGCCTAAACTCTCTCCTGTTGCTATCCTAAATGAGTATTACCATCAAGTGTTCCCATCACCGGGACTTGCAGCCGTATCCAACCCCCTACCGTTTAGGGAAACAGCTTCGGGGTGCCACGGTTGCCCCTCCGGCGAGGGGAAAGGAGCCACTGGGTATTTTTTCGCGTGAGAACAAGGTATGATTTTAACAACAACTGATGTCATTCAAGATGCTGTGGTCGAATCTTATTTAGGTGTAGTCACAGCAGAAGTGGTTTACGGGAGCAATGCCCTGCGCGATTTTTTTGCGGGGATTCGCGATATGATTGGCGGACGCACCGGGAGCTATGAAGAGGTCTTTCGCAAAGGACAGCTTGAAGCGATCGCCGAACTGGAAAAACGCGCCCAAAGCTTAGGCGCTAATGCCGTGGTCGGCATCGAAATCGATACGGGCACCATTAACGTGGACGATCGCGGGGCACTACTGCTGATTACCGCCACAGGTACGGCGGTCAAGTTGCAGCAATAAACCCCCGACCGGTGACGGCGGGCAGAGGATCCGTAGGAGTGGAGCGATCGACTGCCCAGCCGGGAGTGGCGATCGCGGGAAAGACCCATTGACCTGACGAATCGAAACTGTTACATTGAGCCACGATAACAGAATCCATCAAACTCATTGGAATACCGAAACAATGGCTCTCACCCTGCAAATCCTGCACGCAGCGGACCAAGAGGGCGGCATTGAGGCTCTCGAAGATGCCCCTCGCTTTTCCAGCGTCCTCAACGCTCTGCGTTCTCAATTTCCCGATCGCACCCTGACCCTAACTTCCGGAGATTTATACATTCCCGGTCCATTTTTGGCAGCCAGTAGCGATGATTCCTTGGGCGACATCTTAGGTCGAGAAGGTCCAGGACGCGGCGATATTGTGATTAACAACGCCTTGGGGTTTCAAGCCGCCACCTTTGGCAACCACGAATTTGACCTAGGCACCAGTACCGTCGCCTCCCTGTTGGAAACAGACGGCGACTATCCCGGCACCGCCTTTCCTTACCTGAGTGCTAACCTCGACTTGAGCACCGATAGCAATTTAGCCGAATTCGTGGTTCCCGACGGCGGACCGCCCCAACCGAACAGCATTGCCAAAAGCGCTGTGATTGAAGTTCAAGGGCAACCTATCGGAATTGTGGGGGCGACCACCCCGCTGTTGGACAGCATCTCGTCACCGGGGAATGTGGGGGTTTCCCCTGCAGATCCCAACAATTTCGATGCCCTGGCGGCTACCATTCAACCCTCGGTGGATGCCCTTAGCGCTCGAGGCATTAACAAGATTATCCTGCTGTCGCACATGCAGCAGATTAGCGTCGAACAGGAACTTGCCCCTCGCCTGCGGGATGTGGATGTGATTATCGCTGGGGGATCCAACACCCTGTTGGCAGATGCTACCGATCGCCTGCGCGTCGGGGATGCGGTGGAAGGTCCCTACCCCATCCTGCAAACCTCCGCCAGCGGCGAACCGGTGGCGATTATCAATACCGATGGAAACTATAAATATGTCGGTCGCTTAGTGGCTGACTTCGACGAGAATGGGGTTCTGATTCCCGGCAGCATCGACCCGAATGTTAGCGGAGCCTACGCCACGGACGAAACCGGCGTCATCCAAACCGGTAACGTCCCTGCAGATCCGAAAGTGGTGGAAGTGATTGGGGGCTTGCAAGGGGTCATCGCCACGAAAGACGGGAATACTTTTGGTCGCAGCGAGGTATTTCTCAACGGCGATCGCGGCGACACCCGCACCCAAGAAACCAATCTCGGCAATCTCACCGCCGATGCCAATTTGTTTGCCGCCCGCCAAGTGGATCCGAGCGTGGCGATCGCGATTAAAAATGGGGGGGCATCCGTGCCTCGGTGGGGGCCGTCAGTACCGCCAGCGGCGCTGACGCCGCAGTGGGGGAAAAAACACCACCGCGAGCAAATCCGATTGCCGGCAAGGAAGCTGGGGAAGTGTCCCAACTCGATATTGAAAATGCCCTGCGATTCAACAACGAGCTGAGTTTGCTCACCCTCACGGCACCGCAACTGCGGCAAGTTATCGAATATGGTGTGGCAGCTACAGAAGCAGGGGCAACTCCGGGTCAGTTCCCGCAAGTGGGCGGTGTCGAGTTTAGCTTCGATCCCGCTTTGCCCCCCGGACAGCGCGTTCGTTCTCTCTCCCTGCGTGACGAATTGGGCAGCGTTACTGATATTGTGGTGGAAAACGGCCAATTGGTCGGCGACCCCAATCGCTCTTTCCGCATCGTGACTTTGAGTTTCTTGGCGGATGGCGGCGATGACTATCCTTTCCCGGAGTTTGAAGCAACCTCGAACCGCGTGGATTTAGTGCCAGAAGGGGTGGATGCGGGGTTCGCTACGTTTGGTACGGAGCAAAATGCCCTGGCGAATTATCTGGCGGCGATCGGCTCGTTCGGCGCTGCAGATGTGGAACCAGCCCAAGACCAGCGGATTCAAAACCTCACGGCACGCAGCGATACGGCTCTCGCTTCGGAATTCTTTAACTTAAATAATGGCGATAATGTCTTTGCCTTTGCGCCGGGACTGCTCGCAGGGCGTGCCGGTGGTTTGCGCGCCCTGGATGGTAACGATGTGATAACCGGTTCGGTGGGTGCTGACACCATCAACGGCAATCGCGGGAACGATAATCTTGTCGGTGGTAGCGGCGACGATCTGCTCTTCGGGGGCCAAAATAATGACCGGATCGATGGCGGCGAGGGCAACGATCGCCTGTTCGGAGATTTAGGAAGCGACACCTTAATCGGTGGCTCTGGTGGCGATATCTTCGTCTTGCGCCCAGGTGGCGGTGGCGATGTGGTGATTGATTTTGAGAATGGCGTGGATTCTTTGGGATTGGGCGCAGGCTTGACGTTCGCACAACTCTCGATCGCCCAAGGTGAGGCGGGAACCTTAATCTCGTTGGGCGAAGAAGTTCTCGTTACTCTCAATGGCGTTTCCGCTAACTTAATTGCGGCTGAGAATTTCACCGCGATCGCATAGCCAATCTGAAATCCGCCTGTCAAACGTCTGTTTTAAATTAGCCCTTGTCATGCGGGCACCGTTGCAGACCAACGCCCTACCCGTCTCGGGTGCGGGGCTTTTTTTAGTCCTACACTTTTTCCCGAAAAATATACAAATAAAAAGTAGGGATGCGGCATGCCGTGTCCCTACCGTCTATGGTACTCGCGATAGATTTTTGAAAATTGTTAGAATTAAACCAGCGGAGTGATAATTGTTTATTTCGCAGGGGATATCCATTTATCCCAGAGGGTTTTTCAAACGCAGGCCAAGTATGTTTAATGGCGTGAATCGCTGGTTCATTTTCACCAGCGATCGCTCTCTTGCAAGGGTTCCTTACCGTGGGATTTTCTGGTGCCAAACGCTCCCAAGCCGAATAACAATAATCCAGCAACCAAAGAGGGTTCGGGGATAGAAACCTTCCTCGGCTTGGTGGGCCTGTACTTGTCGTTCAAAACTCCGTCGATCCAACTGGAATAGAATGAGATCCGCGTATCGAATCCCAGCTCTCCGTAAGACGAATTTACCTTATCGTCCACATCGGTGGGCAGTTTTCCGACGCCAAAGGATGTCACCCCAACAATATTGCCCCAAAAATCAAACGTCGGTCCCCCCGCATCTCCGGGAGCCGCCATACTTTCCAATTTTCCCAATCCTAAATGTTTGAGGCCAAACAGATAACCCGAGGCATCGTTTTCCGGGGTGCCATTATCGAAATCATACCCCAATAAGTTCAATTGTTCCTGTCCGAAAATCGCGTCATAGGTGTTGATGCCAAGGCGCAGCTTGCCCGCATTGCCCTCAGCTCCTTTGTCGCCGCTTCCGGTTTGACCGTAACCGGTTCTGGTGAAAAAACTGGTTTCCAGGTAGCGATTGATCTTGTATCGGCGAATCGTCTCATCGGCGCGATCGCCTAGTTTGAGAATTGCCAAATCGCCCCCATAGAAAACGCGATCGTGACCTTGCCAGTCTTCGTGAATAAAATAGTCGGAAACCAAGAAATTGGCATGGCTGGAAAATGTTGCCTCCACCCGATGGGCGATCGCATTTCCCACATCGTCTGTGAGACACTGCGCCGCCGTTAAAATGTGCCACCCGGTACCTAACAAGGCACCGGAACACCCCACATAGCCATTTTGTGTATTAATTCTTAACTGGGCCACGCCATTAAAAAACGGCGTGGAAGAGATGTCTGCGCGATCGCTCTCCCCCACCGGGGTGAAAAACGGCTGAGTTTCCCCCGCCAAAACCACCGCATGGGCTGGCTTGGACACCATACAGGTCACCAGCACCCCCAAGGCAGAAGTCAGGGTCGCAAACCACCCCGACCTCAGAGCGCGTTGCCACTGTTGTTTGAAATTGCGTTTCATATTTTTTAAACTATCGGCAAAACAACACTTCTATTTTAAGTGTTTCCACGTAAACCTGACGGGCAGTTTGGCAAAAAGTTTCCCCCCACCCCCGTATTAACACGGCATCAACCCCTGAAATGCAGGCAGGCGCGGGAAATCCTCCCTTCGCGGAAAAACTGACCCTGCAAGGGTAGGAGCCGATGCCTGCCTTTCCCAAGGGCTGCAGCAATCGGTAGGCAATGCCCATCTTGACAATTTTCTGTCAAAAAAACAATCAAAAGCCTACTTTCATACAAAATATAAAAGTAGGCTTGTCGCCGTCTGTACGGCTTTCTAGCCTACAGGAACCTGTGGTGCGCTACGGTGACTTTTCGTGGGCATTGCCCACCATTTTTATATAAAATCACCGAGGAAGTTTGCACAATACGCGGTAGGCTTCGTTAATCTCGATAAATTTAGCTTGAACTTTGCGCTGCAATGGAGGATTGTGGGCGAAAAAATCCGGATGCCACTGTTTCGCTAACCGCCGATAGGCTTGTTTCACCTCCCCTAGAGAAGCATCGGGTTGCAGTTCGAGAATCTGGTAGAATCGGCGATATTTTTCATCAGTAACGGATGCACTCGCTCCGGGGGAAGAATGAGAAGAAGACCCCCGGCTTTCCCTTTGGGAGTAGGGAATTTTTAGCTGCTCTTTGAGCTGTTGCAATTCGGCTTCAATTTCCCAGGCGCGAAATTTATCCTCTACGCTATCCATTGTAGTTTTCTCCTGTGGGTTTAATCCTCGGCGAATTGAGTGGCCAAGGCGTTGATTTCGGCATCGATATTTTGCACTAAGCTGTTTAAATATTCAAGATAATTCTGCTGGGTGGAAAGGTTTTCTGGGGCTGGAGTAATTTGCAACCGAATGGCGGTTTCGGCGATTTTCTCATAGGGAGATAGACTGGCAAATGCCGCTTCGCTAAAGCGGGTTAAATATGCTTTTGCGGCTGCGGTATAAGCTGCTCGAACTTGCGCTTGATAGGCATTTAACGAGTTCGCCTTTTCTTTAGCAGAAGAGCCGCTTAACAAATAAGACGCACCGCCCACCACGGCGGCTCCCATCGGTCCGCCCACCATCCAACCCACTCCTGTCGCCAGGGCGATGGGCGCAAGTCCTCCGGATTTATTAACAGATGCCGGCGGTTGGGGTAAAATCACTTGGGGCGCTTCGGGAAAGGGTATTTCTAATCGACCCGGGTGTGGGGTTTGAAAAAATTCGCAGCCTTTATCAAGCCACTCAACCAGTTGGGTTTGATACGCTTCCACTGTGGGTTTGAACTGTTGGTTTTCCCAGGTGATAAATTCTCCTTTTTCCAGCGCCGTTGCCAAATCGGTTTGATAGCGCTCTAACAGTTTGGGTAGGTAAAGCCAGTTTTGAAAATCGGAACTGCTGCTGGAGAATCCCTGTTTTATCAGTTTTTCCGCTTTTTGTTGAATTTCGGTTTTATGGTGGCGCTGGGTTTCGCGGGCGTCTATCTGTGCTTGGAGGGCTTGTTTTTTGTCCTGCAAAGACTGGAGAATTTGGGTGGCGATCGCCTGCACTCGTGCAAAGCGAATCGCCGCTTTTTCCCGTTGCACGGCGACGATCTGTTGCAGCGCCGATTCAAACCCCGCCAATCCGCTGGTTTGTGCGGCGGCGGTATCTCCTTTCAGTCTCGCTCTTAACGCGGGTAATGCATCTACGCGATACAAATTACTCATCCCATCGGGTAAATTGCAGCGAAAACTTTTCGCCACAAACCGCATCCGATTGGAGACTTCTTTTTGTTCTTCGGGTTCGAGTAAATTGAGAAAGTTAATAACAAAAACTACCGTGGTTATTCCTCGCTCCCACAACCACTCTCGCAGGTTTTCTCGCTCGCTTAAGGTCATCAATTTGCGCCCGTCGAGGACTTGGAGGATTAAATCGGCACCGAGCAATTTATCCCGCACCAAGGCATCTTGCGCGTCGCGATCGTTGGTTCCGGGTAAATCTAAAAATTCCACCCCGGTTTTGAGCAGCGGGTGCGGAGAAGTCACCGTCACCGCCGCCACATCTTCGCGCATTCTGCGGTTCTCGTTGAGAATGGCATAGTCTTTAAGAATTTGGGTGCCGGATTGACAAAGGGTTCTGCCATCGGTTAGGGTAATTGTGGTGGAAAGCGACTCGCCATAGCGAACCGCGATCGCCGCACCAGTGGTGGGAATTAAATCGATGGGCATTGCTTTTTCCCCCAGCAAGGCATTGAGTAACGTTGATTTGCCGTAATTAAACGGACCAAAAACGGCGATTTTAAAGGTGGGATTGTCTAAATAATCGCCAATCGCGATCGCGTCTCGATACAGTGCCGATTCCCTATCCAGTTCCAGCAAGCCCACGCTCGCTTTCAAGTCCCGGGAAATATTTTGATAAATTTCGGTTTGCATGGTTTTTTATCCAGAATTGAGAAAAATAATGCTAACAAAAAGCGGCGAAAAAAGCGGTGAATTAAAATTGCGCCGAGGCAAAAGCTTGCGTCCGCCAACGCGGACGATTTGACTCGTTTCCCCCTGGGGGGAAACGCCGATTCCGAGGCGGAGTCTCCCCCAGAATCAAGGATTAGGAAACCGCCTTGATAAACCCTTCATACAAGGTTTCGATATGGCGAGATTCAGCTACAACCTCCTCTTCTAATGTTTGCAGTCGTTCCAACTCAGCACTGCGATTAATTTCGTGAGTTTCCTTTTGCTCAATGAGATTATCTAACTCTGCTTGGCGAGATTGGATATCATCATTCATGCGATCGCTCACTTCTCGTTCGTAAACGTCAAAACATTCTTTCACCGCATTGTAAACGGTTTGCCATTGCTCCTGTGCCACGTGGGGCAAATGCTTCACCAATTCTTTTTTCGCCGCTTTCACCACTTCTTTGCGCGCACCATCCGCTTGCACCAGTCCCACGCCTAACCCGAGTAAGGCTAAACCCACCGGTCCCATCAGCGCCGCCGCCGGAAATACGGACACGATAATCCCACTAATTCCGATAACGGTAAAATAATTGAGCAGAATGCTTTTCCAGTCGAAACCGGCCCCCGCCATTGCCACACCGGCGAGGTTTCCGCGCGCCAGGGAAAACAATCCCATCGCCCATTTTGCCCAAGCGGGGGAGCTGTCTTCCCCTGCGCTAGTGCTGAGGGGTTGCACTTTCTGTCCGGTGAGTTTTTCGGTGATTTTGTTCGTAACTTGGTTGTAATCCGCCCCATATTGCGCCGCGCTGCGCGACAGTTGCAAGAAGGCGGTATTCATTTCTGGTTCGGTTTGCCGACTCCATTCGGCTAATTTATCGTTAATATATTGCTCGAAGGCTTGCATCAGGGCGTCTTCAAATTCTTGGCGCTTGCCGGCATTGATGAAGTCCAAGAAGTTCAAGTTGGGTTGATAGTGCAAAAAATCCGATTCAAAGGTTTTGTCTAAGTTAAGCAGATATTGGCGAAACGAATCGGCGATCGCCGTGGCTTTTTGGTCGCGCAGGGACAGAATTTCCCCTTGGAATTTATCCCGAATTTCGGTCAGTTTTTGGAATTCCGGTTCCACGGAGGCGATGCGTTGTTTTAAGCGGTCCGCATCTTCCCCGAGTAAGGGAATCCGACGGGCGATCGCTTCTCGCACGTGATGCTCAGCTTGCCTTGCTAGGGTTTTGCTCTGTCGCAATTCCGACACTCCCCGTTCTTTGGTTAAATAGGTATTCAGCGCCGCCATAAACTCCGGAAATCCCGTGCCTTCTAACGACCCAGACGGCTCTTTTATCCGGCGGCGCAGGGCGTTTAAGGAAGAAATCTCGAATACTCGTTCGTCGTAAATATCTTCCCCTTCTATCTGACAATATTCTGCCAGATTGGCTTGAAATACGCGCCGCAATTTATATTCGGCTTCTTCTAATTCTTCCTCATCCTCCGGGTCGATTAAGCTTTCTCGTACTTGGTCCCAAGCGTTAATCAAAAAGAAGACCGTCAATCCTCGGCCTTTGATATAATTTTCTAGGTAGCGCCGTTCTCCCAGGGTACAAGGTTGGGAAGCTCGCAACACGAATAAAATCGCGTGGCAATTATTCACATATCCTAGGGAGAGTTCGTTGCGCGCTTCCGTATCGTTTAACCCGGGACTATCCACAATTTCGATTCCCTTTTCCAGCAAGGGTAAGGGATATTCCACTACGGCATAATCTACGGTGGGAAAGGCTTGCTTTTTCTCGCGTTCTAAAATTTTTGCCTCGGCGGGGTCGATGGTGTAGTTGCGCTTAAACTGTTTGAAATCCACAGTTTCGGGTTCGGTTCCATCATTGAAGTAAATGGTCACTTTCTTTTCCGAACCGTAGCGCAATACCGTGAGCAATGCGGTACAGGGATTGACATCGCTGGGCAGTAATTTTTCGCCGATTAAGGCATTGAGAAAGGTGCTTTTGCCCCGTTTCATGTCCCCTAACACTAGCAGCCGAAAAACGCCTTTTCGCAAGTTGTTGCTCGCTTTGGCGAGGTCTTCGATTTCCCGGTTTAATCCCAGTTGTCCGGAGTTGGTTTTCGCTTGAGATTCGGCAAGGGTGAGGGTTCCTACGATGCTGTCTAGCCCGTTGGCAATTTCAGCGCGAAATGTGGCAACGCGATCGAGATCCTGGAGAAAGTTCGCTGTTTCAATTTTGGCCATTATAGTCGCTCTACTGAATTGGATTTGGGGGAAGGCTGGAAATTCAAATGGGAGTCTAGTAGGGTGGGCACCGCCCACCAGACGATGTTATTTTTTAGGTGTAACCTACTGGGTTGTAAATTGGCAAGATAAAGACATAATTTTTTATCAAATCACATAAAAATTTAGAGAAGTTTGGAAAACGTACAGAAGGCGTGGGGGCGATCGCCACTCAACAGGGAAAAGGTTAACCCATCCCGGGGAGGGGGTGGAACAATTGCCACCCCCGGGAATTAATTAGGTACTGAAGTATTTAGCAACCGGGTGATAGGTGATGAGCGCGGTGGTAGATTGTTCCGGATAAAGCTGTTCGCTTTCATCCATGTACATATTAATGCGATCGCATTGCAACAAGTCCAATTGCTTGTACTGGTCCTGCATATTCGGGCAGGCGGGATAGCCGAAACTGTACCGAGAACCGCGATAGCGCTGCTGCAAAATATCGCGCATATTATCCGGTTCTTCCGCACCAAATCCTAATTCCTGACGAATCCGAACGTGCAACCATTCTGACATCGCTTCTGCCGTTTGCACTGCCATGCCGTGATAGTACAAATAATCCGTGTATTGGTCGGAATCGAACAGACTTTTTGCGAACTCGGTGGCAACTTCACCCACCGTCACCGCAAGCATGGGAAACACATCCACAACGCCGCTATCTTTCGGCGCGAAGAAGTCAGCAATACACAAGCGGCGTCCGGATTTTTGGCGCGGAAACTCAAATTCTGCCGCCACTTTTTTGGGTTGGGCCTTGCTTCCGCCGTTCATTTCTTCCGGATCGTAGACGATTAACGTATTCCCTTCCGACTGACAGGGGAAATATCCATAAATCGCCTGGGGATACAACAGATTTTCATCCAGGATGCGCTGTTTCCACTGTTCTAAAATCGGATACACCGTTTCGGCGAGAAATGCATCGTATTCCTCGCGCGATTGGTTTTTCGGCTTGCGGAATTGCCATTGTCCCACAAACAGAGCTTGCAGGTCGAGATAAGGGAATATTTCCGCTAACGGAATATCTTCCGGTTGTAACACTTTCGTGCCCCAGAATGGCGGCGTGGGGCGAGGGATATCCACATCCACCGCTTCGGACCGCCGGGTATCCACCACTTCCGGTTCGGCGGGTTTTTCTTCTGCTTTTTCCGCCTCGGTTTGAGACGTAACTTTGCCGTTGCCGTCGCTGGTTGCGGGGGCTGCACTGGCACCGTTTTCGTCTGCTTCATCTAAGAAGCCTTTCAGGTCATCCCAGTTGCCGCCGGATTTTGCGGGCATTAATTTGTCCATGAAATGCAAATCCGAGAAGGCATCTTTGCCGTAGACGACTTTACCTTGATAGGCATTTTGGCAATCTTGGTGGACGAATTTCGGGGTGAGTGCTGCACCGCCGAGAATCACGGGAACGCTAATTCCGCGTTCGTTAAAGGTTTCCAGGTTATCTTTCATAAAGGCGGTGGATTTCACCAACAAACCGCTCATGGCAATGCAGTCTGCTTTGTGTTCTTCGTAGGCATCGATGATGTTTTCCACCGGCTGTTTGATGCCGAGGTTGACCACGCGATAGCCGTTGTTGGTGAGGATGATATCCACCAGGTTTTTGCCAATATCGTGAACGTCTCCTTTGACGGTGGCAATCACCACGGTGCCTTTGGCATTGTCGCCGGATTCTTCTTTATCCATGTAGGGTTCGAGATAGGCGACGGCGCTTTTCATGGTTTCGGCGGATTGCAACACGAATGGGAGTTGCATTTGTCCGGAACCGAAGAGTTCGCCGACGACTTTCATGCCGTCGAGGAGGTATTTGTTGATGATATCCAACGGCGGATGTATCTCCAAGGCTTTGGCGAGGACATCTTCTAATCCGATGCGTTCGCCGTCGATGATATGTCGTTTGAGCCGTTCTTCTACGGGCAGGTTTTCGTCCACGCCGCGTTCGCGTTTGGTGGTTTTGCCTTGGAACAGTTCGGTGAGTTTGGTTAGCGGGTCGTAAACGCAAACATCTCCTTCGTATTTGCGGCGATCGTAAATCAAATCGCGGCAGATTTGTTGATGTTCGGGGTCGATTTTTGCTAGGGGCAAAATCTTGCTGGCGCTCACAATGGCGCTATCCAATCCCACGGACATGGCATCGTGCAGAAACACGGAGTTTAGCACTTGACGGGCGGCGGGATTTAAGCCGAAGGAGATGTTGGACACGCCGAGGAGGATATGACATCCCGGGAGTTCTTCTCGCATCCGGCGAATGGATTCGATGGTGGCTTGACCGTTTTTGCGGTCTTCTTCGATCCCGGTGGAGATCGGTAGGGCGAGAGGGTCGAAAAATATTTCGTGGGCGGGAATGCCGTAGGCGATCGCATCGCGGTACGCCCGGGCGGCAATCTCGAACTTTTTCTCTCCAGTCCGCGCCATCCCGTCTTCGTCGATGGTTCCCACCACCACACCGGCCCCGTAGCGCTTGGCTAATTCTAGCACTTTATAAAATCGCGGTTCGCCGTCTTCGTAGTTGGTGGAGTTCAGCAGGCATTTACCGCCGGCTACTTTTAACCCCGCTTCCATTTTCTCCCATTCGGTGGAGTCGAGCATCAAGGGCAAGGGCACGTTGGTCACTAAGCGCGATACCAGTTCGTGCATGTCTCGCTCGCCGTCGCGTCCCACGTAATCTACGTTGACGTCGAGAATGTGGGCACCTTCGCGCACTTGGGATTTGCCCAGGGCCACCAGTCCATCCCAGGCTTCTTCGTTGAGCAGGGTGCGGCACTTCTTGGACCCGCTGGCATTCAGCCGTTCTCCGACAATTAAGAAGGAGTTGTCTTGTTCGTAAGGTTGGGCGCTGTATATGGACGCGGCTGCTGGAGTATAGTGTAAGGGGTCTCGGGCAGGCGGTTCCCCTTCCCCATCCCAAACTCGCACGGGACGCGGTTTTGGCTTCAGGCTTTTGCCAATTTCTGCCAGTTGTTCGATGTGGGTGGGTCGCGTCCCGCAACAGCCGCCAATCACTTGCACGCCTAAGTCTTCGATAAAGTGCATCAGCGCCATTTTTAGTTCGATGGGCGTCAGCTTATAGTGGGCTTGACCGCCGACGTTTTCCGGCAAGCCTGCATTGGGAATACAAGACAGCACAAAGGGGGAGTTTTCCGACAGATACCGAATGTGTTCTTTCATTTTATCCGGACCGGTGGCGCAGTTGAGTCCGAGGATATCGATCGGATAAGGTTCGAGAATGGATAGCGCTGCACTAATTTCGGATCCGACTAACATGGTGCCCATCACTTCCATCGTGATCGAGACCATCAGGGGGAGGCGTTGTCCTTTTTTCTGGAAGACTTCTTCAATGCCGTTGAGTGCGGCTTTGATTTGCAGCACGTCTTGGCAGGTTTCGACAATCAGGAGGTCCGCCCCACCATCGAACAGTCCTTCGGCTTGTTCGCCAAAGGCTTGCTTCATGGTATTGAAATCAATATGTCCCAGGGTCGGCAGTTTGGTGCCCGGTCCGATGGATCCAGCCACAAATCGCGGTTTTTCTGGGGTGGAATATTCGGCGGCGACTTCTTTGGCAATCTCGGTGGCGGTTTTGTTGAGATCGTAGGCCCGATCGCCAATATCGTATTCGGCAAGAACGATGGAGGTGCCGCCAAAGGTGTCGGTTTCTATGACGTCGGCACCCACTTCGAGAAAGCCGCGATGCACTTTTTTCACGGCTTCCGGGTTGCTGTAGACCAGGTATTCGTTACAACCTTCGTAGTGTTTCCCGCCAAAGTCTTCCGCTGTCAAGTTTTGGAATTGCAAGCTGGTGCCCATCGCGCCATCGAACACGATGACGGGGCGTTCTGGACTGTGCAGGTGTTCGAGAAAACGACTTTTCATAGCAGCACGCAGATATGGTTAACCTCCTGTTTAGTTTATCCTATTGTGCGTTCGTTTCTCGGGGTCGAAGCGATCGCCAAGGATTCTTTTCCTGCCAATAATGCCTCGGTTTTCCTTTTCTGCTGCCGCGAATTCTCGCGATCGCCAATTGCCAATAGGGAAGCCATTGGATTTTTATTGATTTTTTTCTGGGGTTTTGGTATAATAACCAGAATTAAAATTGTGCCGGTTCGAGCAAAAGAGCGGTTCTTTTTCACTTAACTCTTGCATTGGTTGCAACCGCTTTCCGAACATACATCTCTTTTTGGTTATCTAGTAATTGAAAGAAAGTTCCGGTCTATTACATTCAATCAATCGATTCTCAGCCTCAGCAAACAAGCCATTTCGGTCTAATATCAAGAGGCTTTGTATAAAAAATATCCCTATCCCCGATCGCCTCTTCCATCGGATCGCTTTGCAACATACTTACTTCCCGCCATAAATATAAAATATGGCGCCATTGTTATACTTAAAGGAGTCCCCAAAACTCACTTTCGGTGCGATCGCTTTCCTTGAGGCTCCGCCCGCAGCGGTGGATCCTCAAGGTCAGGGGGTTGCCTAACAGGGGCGCGCGAGCAGCCAATTTCGGGTTGCAGTTATAGGATACTAAAGGTGCGGATTTGTCAAGTAACGCGATCGCAATTGACATCATAACTTTTCCTTTTCTCGATCCAATTTTTTAGCTGTTGCAAGCACGATCGGCTTAACTTTGCAGTGCATTTGCCCGTTTAACAGTTTTTGATGGATTTTCTACCATGCCAGGATCCATCGGTGGGGCGATCGCGGTGGCCAAATTGGCTACAGTGTCAATTGATTTGGCTACAGTGTCAATTGATTTGGCTACACCTGTGAACAAAACAGGGGCGATCGTGGTTGCTGTGCCCCCATCCTGACCCAAGATGTCAGTCCCGGTTGCCCCCGACAATCCCAGGCGATCGTCTGGGTGGCACCCTGGGTTTTTACGGGAAGAAATCCCTGGAAGCTAGACTATATATAGTTTTCATCTCTGCCATAAGCTGACAAATGCAGCACATCTGTGTTAGTTTTCTGGTGAGTCAGTGGGAAATCACGGGGAGAAGGGGCGGTGTAAAGAAATGTTAAAATCAACCCGATGGCCAGGGAGAAAGGAAAAAAAACTGGATGAAAATTCCGTGAGACCATTGAGGGATAAGAGATAGAGCCAACTCAAAAAAACTCAGTAGTCCAGGCTTGACAAACCCAAAAATCGGGCCTAAACTAACTTAGGCAATATATGAGACAGGTATCCGACCGAAAATGAAACCGATATAAGGTGATGGAACGAGATTCTGGGACAGAATTATCGAAACGATCGCCAATCAAATCAGCAAACAGATGAATACTCTTACCAAAGTCGCCTTCATTGGCACGGGTGCGATGGGTCGCCCCATGATCTTCAAACTCTTAGAGAAGGGCTATCCGGTTCAAGTGTACGACAAATATAAAGAAGCCGCAGACACGGTGGTGGCGGCGGGAGCTATCTGGACCGATACTCCCGCAGAGGCGGCGCGGGGGTGCGGGGTGGTCATCACCTGTTTGCCCCTACCGCATCACGTGTTGGAAAATATGTTGGGGGAAAACGGGGCGATCGAAGGAATGCAGCCAGGATCCACCTGGATCGACACCTCCACCACGGATTATCACAATACGAAATACATCGCCGGGGTAGCGGCGAAACGAGGCATTTATAGTTTAGAAGCACCCGTGAGCAATCTGTCCCACATGGGGGTGGATTTTGCCAATGTCAGCTTTTATGTTAGCGGGGATAGAGAAGGGTATGAATTAAGCAAAGATGTTTTAAACACGATGGGCCAAATCTCGTTTTTTGTTAACGAAAATATCGGCAAAGCTCAAACCGTCAAACTGCTCACCAACTTGCTGTTTTATACCGGAACTATCTTAGTGGGGGAAGTGTTGATGGTTGCCTACAGAAATGGCATTCCTCTGCACTGGATGTGGGATTTTATCCGCGCTTCCAGAGGATGCAGTTTTGTGGCGGAACAAGTTTCTCCCTTCATCTTAGATGGCAGCTACGATCGCTCTTGTACCTTAGAAATTACCGTCAAGGATACGGACCTAACGGTGAAGTTGGCAGACGAACTGAATGTGCCGATGCCCATCGGTAGAATCGTAGAAGAACGATATCGCCAAGCCGGGGAAAAATACGACCAGCAACTCGGTCACGTCACCGTAACAAAGTTGATTGAAGAAGAAAACAATCTGCGATTGAGAGTGGTTGGATTTACCGCCCCCTCTCCCTATGGAGCCAACCCCAATTACGTCCATTCCAAAACCTTAGTCGAAGACCGATATGGGCGCATCAAACCCTTGCCCTATCAACTCCACTACGACCCCCCACCATCCTATGATTTGGCTGCGGAGTTAGTAGAACTGGCAGAAACTCTGACCGAGTTCATGGCCTATGTGAATTATGTCATCCTCCAAGAAGCCTATCAGTTAGGAAAAAATATGGGATTAAGCAGAGCGCTGCTAACCGATGTGGTACGATGGAGTTGTGGAACCAGTTGGGTGTTCGATAATGAGGGATACTATCAGCCTGACCCCCGAATTGTGAGGAAAATTAAGCAGATGGATTTGGGCAGAAATGCCATAATCCCTTACATGACCAAAATGATTGATGCCTTATTAGAAGAACCGATGAGGCAGGTGGCTTAACCACAGAGCGAGTCAGCATTGATACGGGCGCTTTTGAATTGGACAAGCTGCTGCTGGGTTTACCCCGGGAAGTAGCGCAACACAAAAAGCACAAACCAGTCAAACAAAGTTGGGACGCAAAGGATGATGAATCAAGCTGTAAAAACTCAAACCACTGAAAGTTTTGATGCCATTAAAGAAGCCCATAATTTGTCTGGCGACTCGGGAAAAATCGGCGAGTATTACGACAAATGGTCTGGGGCTTACGATCGCGATGTGTCCAACGAGGCATATGCCGGTCCGGAATACATTGTCAATTATTTTGCCAGCCTGAAAAGCGATAAAGGAACCGTGGATTCGGGCGATCGCGATCTGGAGATTCTCGATGCCGGTTGCGGCACCGGTTTGGTGGGAATTTTCCTCAAGCAAAAAGGGTATCGCAACGTCGATGGGTTTGACTTGTCCGACAAAATGGTGGAAAAAGCCCAAGCCACCGATGCCTATCGAACCCTCAACGGTGGCATCGATATGACCCAAAAAAATGAGGTGTATAAAGACAACCAATACGATGCAATTTTGTGTTGCGGCGTGTTTACCCTCGGTCACGTACCTCCTGACTCGTTGTCAGAGCTGATTCGGATTGCCAAACCGGGCGGCTTGATAGTGGTCAGCACTCGGAAAAGCTACTACGACAGCACCGATTTCCAAGCGGTTTGCGATCGCTTCGTCGCCGAAGGCAAAGTGAAGCGAGTGAGCAACCAAATGGACGGTCCGTATATTGCCGAAGAAGGCGCTCACTACTGGGCGTTTGCCGTATGCTAACTTCCTAGAAAAGCCAAAGCGAGAATCCGGGAGAAGGAGTCATTGATTGACTCCACTCCGAATGCTTCTCCCCAACGCAACTCTTTTGTCGTTCTTACCCCACCCTCTCCATAAAGTTATGAACACCCTACCGATTATTTCTTTATCCGAGCTACAAAAAGCCAGCGATCGCGAAATCAAACGTCTCTACGATGTCTGCTACGAACATGGCTTTTTCTATATCAGCGAACATGGCATTTCCCCCGAACTCATCCACCGCACCATTGCCGCCTCCCGCAAATTTTTTGAACTCCCAGAAGCGGTCAAACTCAACTACGCCCAAGACTATCAAAAAGTTTACCCCAAAAACTCCCGGGGTTACATTCCATTGTACGGAGAATTTCTCAACGCCAGTGGAGCTGACCCCAAAGAAATTTTCGATTTAGGGTTAGAAAGACCCCTCTCGGATAAACCCTTTACCGGTCCGACAGTCATGCCCGACGACAGTGTGGCTCCCGAATTTGCCAGCTCGCACTATCAGCTCCAAAATGAAATAATGACAAAGGTTCTCCCTAACTTGCTTAAAGGGTTAGCCTTAGCGTTAGGCTTAGAGGCCAATTGGTTCGATCGATACTTTACCGACCCCATTTTAATCCACCGGATGATTTATTATCCCGCAGACTTTGGGCAAGCGGGCAAACATACCGATAACGGAATTTTTACCATTTTAATCCAAGAATACCTTCCCGAGCCTTCTTTGCGCGTGCATACGAAAGAAAAATGGATAGATGCCCCCTGCCTAGAAAATGCATTTGTGGTCAACTTAGGGGATATGTTGCAACTGTGGACGAACGGGTTATTTGTTAGCACACCCCATGAAGTCATTCACAATCACTGCAACACCACCCGCATTTCATTCCCCTTCTTTGTCTATCCGAATATCGATACCATCATCGAACCGTTTAACACAGATAAAAAAATCAGTTCCAAAGAAGTAATGCTCGAGAATTTCGTCTCGATTTGGGAAACCAAAGAAGGAGGAGGCAGAGCCAAAGAATTAGTCTAGTGAGTTGGGGAGAAGACCGTTTTCTGGCGTGGCAAATAACACAAGATGACACAGTTAATGAATGCCGTGCTTCTCACTGGATATGGGGGAGTGGAAAAACTGGAATATACCCAAGTCAAAAAACCCGTTCCCCAAAGCGGAGAAGTATTGATTAAAGTGGGGGCTTGTTCGGTCAACAATACCGACATCAATACCCGTACAGGCTGGTATGCCGCAGATGAAGGCTTTCAAGAAATCCTGCAAGATACGAAGAAAAACGAGGCGGAAAAATCCACCGGCTGGTCGCAAACTGGCATCGACTTTCCCAGAATACAAGGTGCGGATGTTGTCGGGAAAGTGGTAGAACTCGGTTCCGATGTGGAAGCTAGCCTGCTGAATAAACGGGTAATTGTTGACCCCTGGATTCGGGGAGAAAGCCCGGAAAACTACAAATATGTGGGCAGTGAATTGAATGGAGGATTTGCCGAATATGTGGCCATTCCGGCGACGAACGTTTACCCGATTCATTCATCCCTGTCTGATGCGGAATTAGCCACCATACCTTGCTCTTATTCTACCGCAGAAAATCTGCTGACCAAGGCCAGGGTAGAGGCGAAAGATACGGTGTTGATTATGGGGGCTTCTGGCGGGGTTGGCAGTTCGGCGATTCAGTTGGCTAAAATTCGCGGGGCAACCGCGATCGCAATTGTCGGACCGAATAAAGAACATCTGGCGCAACAATTAGGTGCCGATTATGTTTATCCGCGCACTGATGGATTGGCATCAAATTTGGCGCGCCATCACATCAGCGTCTGCGTGGATGTGGTGGGCGGAGACTATTTTGAGGTAATTTTCAAAGCCTTGAGCATCGGCGGACGATATGTGACAGCAGGGGCGATCGCAGGTCCACTGGTTTCCCTGGACTTGCGGGATTTGATTTATAAAGATGTGGAAATGAAAGGGGCGACCCGCCTGGAAGCCGAAGTATTTCAACGCTTGGTCGGCTATATCGACCGAGGGCTGCTCAAACCCCAAGTGGCCAAAGTGTTTCCCCTCAGTGAAATCAAAGCGGCCCAGAAGTTTTTTCAAAGCAAACGCTTTTTCGGTAAAGTTGCGATCGTCCCTGATAGAACCAACCCTTAACCCCTCACCCTACAACTCCAAAAATTCCCATTCAATTCAATGAAAATTACTCGAATTTCTGTCTATCAAATTACCTTAACCCTAGAGCATCCTTACTGGCTATCCGGCGGTCGATTGTATTTTGACAAACTCGATTCTACGATAGTTGCGATCGATACCGACGAAGGAATCCGAGGATGGGGGGAAGGATGCCCCTGGGGTTCCACTTATTTACCCGCTTTTGCCCGGGGTGTGCGGGCGGGAATTGAAGAACTCGCCCCGCAACTCCTCGGACTCGACCCCAGACGCACGGATTTTATCTATCGGACAATGGATATTGCCCTCCCCGGTCATCCCTACATTAAATCCGCCTTGGATATGGCCTGTTGGGATATCCTAGGAAAAGCCACAAAACTCCCGCTTTGCGAACTATTTGGCGGACGTTTAGACCACCCCATTATTATCCAAAATTCCGTGCCCACCGGCACCCCAGAGGAAATGATTGAATCGATTAAACGGGGTCAGCAAAAAGGCTACACTATCCATAGTTGTAAAATTGGAGCCGATGTGGCGCTAGACATCGAAAGAATTAAAGCGATTGGTGCTTATTTACCCGCCAATGAAAGCGCCACGTTTGATGTGAATCGAGCCTGGTTGGTAGATGAAGCCATGCGGGTGATGAATGCGGTGACCGACCCTATCTTTTATTTCGAGCAGCCTTGCGAAACCTATGAAGAATGCCTGAAAGTGCGGCGCGTCACTTCGCATCCGATTATTCTCGATGAATGCATTCAGCGCTATGGCGATGTAGTGCGCGCTCAAGCCAATGGGGCTTGTGAGGCAATTGGCCTGAAAGTCGGTCGTGTGGGAGGCTTAACCAAAGCCAAGCGAATCCGCGATTTTTGTATAGAAACCGGCATTCGCATGAATATTGAAGAAACCGGCGGAAGTGTCATTGCAGACACGGGAGCCGCACATCTGGCTCAAGCGACTCCCGAAACCTTTTTGCGCGCCACTTGGTTGTGCCACGATATGCTCACGGTAGATACCGCTACAGGTGGGGCGCGCAATCAAGGGGGCAAAACCTTTGCGCCAGAAGCACCGGGACTGGGTGTAGAGCCGAAACTGGAGGTTTTGGGTAAGCCGATCGCAGTTTATGAATAGAGCGTGGCGTCCTGGAAGTGAGTTCTGTCTTCTTTATCTGCTGCAGAAAAAGTCACCGACGCTGATAGAAATTCCTCCACAAGGTAGATGCCTTTAGGGCAGAATCTCTTTCTTCGTCCGCCGCCCCACTCGATCGACGGACGAAAGGCTTATTTTTCCCCAATTTAATGGCAAGCATAGGAAGGAATTACCTAACTAATGGACAAAATTTTAGCATTGTGGGCAGTGCCGCGATCGACTTCCACTGCATTTGAGTGTATGATGCGCGAACGCGGCGATTTTTGGGTTTTCGACGAACCGTTTGGTTTATCTTATTATTACAGCGAACAGCGGCGCAATACCACCCGTTACCCGGATATCCAACCCAATCCCGAATATAATTTTAGTTCAATATTAACCTGGCTAAAGCAAGCGTCGCAAAAGCAGCCGGTTTTTATGAAAGACATGGCCTACTATGTCCCTCATCTCGCCGGAAACGCAGATTTTTTGTCTCATTTTCACCATACCTTTCTCATCAGACATCCAGCTAAAAGCTTGCCCTCCCTGTTTGCAAGGTGGCCTGATTTTACCTTAGAAGAAGCCGGATATGCCGAACTCTATACCCTCTTCCAACAAGTGCGGGAAAACAGCGGCACGGTCCCCATCCTGATTGACTCGGACGATTTGGTGGCAAAACCGATAGCAACGGTGAAAGCGTATTGTAATGCCGTGGGCATCCCCTTCATCCAAGAAGCACTTTCATGGAACTCTCGCGTCAGACCGGATATCAATCAATGGGAAGGCGGATGGCATACTTACGTCCAGTCCAGCCGGGGCTTCCAGGAACGGAAAGATAAAAAATATACAAACATACAGGGTAACGCCCATCTGGAGCGGGCGTATGAATTTTGTCTGCCTTATTATCACAAGCTCTACCAATGCCGACTGTCGGTGGAGTAAGACTGGTTTTTGTATAAAAATCGCCCTTGTGAGAATCGGTGCGTGACGCCCGCAGGCAAGTCGGTGCGTGACGCCCGCAAGCAAGTGAGCGATCGCGCCCTGGATTGGGTGGCGGGCGTCACGCACCCTACCGGATCTGCGCGCGATCGCCACTCTCCCCGATTTACTCCCGGAGGCCACTTTGCTGAAACCTTGGGTCTCAGTGGCGTTACCCAAGTTTTTATGCTAAAGTGGGTTAATCTTTTTCACCCACTTGTAATTTTTTATCCAACAATGGAATCTTTAACGACAATTGCCAGCTTTTCAGTTTTTCTGGTCATTTTCTTATGGATAGGCGCGATCGCCGCTAAAGCTTCCGACAATACCGAGAGCGATTACTTATTGGGAAATCGCTCCTTTGGCAAGGTCTTCATCGGACTGAGTGCAGGGGCCACGGGAAATAGCGGTTGGATTATGGTGGGCGCTGTAGGAACGGCCTACACGATGGGTATTTCCTCCCTACTGCTGCCGATCGCCTACTTTTTGGGCGATATTACCTTCTGGAAATTTTTTCCCGATAAAATCAACAAACTTTCCCTAGAAAAAGACTCGCAAACCGTTCCCGAATTACTCGGATCCACTGCAAAAAAACCCCAAGGGAAGCGACTTATTACCTTCATTGTGGCGGCGATTACCGTGGTATTTATTGGCGCTTATACTTCCGGCCAATTTGCCGCTGCCGCCAAAACCCTGGATGTGTTTTTTGGCGTGAACCCTATCATCGGTACGTTTATCGCAGCAGGTGCGATTCTCGTGTACTGCGTCACTGGCGGTTTGAGAGCCTCTATTTGGACCGATGTGGTGCAGGCATTTGTGGTGCTATTTGTCTCATTTGGAATGCTCGCAGTCGCGCTGAATGCTGGGGGTGGCGTGTCCGCAATTATCGAGAACTTAAATGCGATCGACCCGCAATTGACCAATTTCACCGCTGGATTCACTCCTTGGACGTTACTGCTTTATATCGTTGGGTTTTTCTTTTTCGGCTTCGGGTTTGATATCTCCCAGCCCCAAGTATTGGTTCGCTTGCTGGCGAGTCGCAGTCCCCAGGAAGCCAAACAAGCGCGCTGGGTGTATTTAGCCTATGTCTATTCTACCTGGACGGCGATGGTTTTATTTGGCGTCATTTCTCGAACATTAATTACCACCATTGACGATCCGGAACAGGCGTTACCTTACTATGCCATGCAAACATTTAATCCCTTTGTGGTGGGAATCGTTTTGGCTGGCGTATTCTCCGTGATTGCTTCTACTGCAGATTCCCAGCTTCTGGTTTGCTCGAGTGCCCTAGCGCGCAATATTTGGCCGTCTTTCTATCAAAAAATGGCTCGCAGATATGGGGTGAAATACGAGCAAGCCATGACCTTGATTGTGGGCATTTTAGCGGCGATCGCCACCTTGAATCTCTCCACTACTGTGTTTTCCCTGATTTTATTTGGGGTGGGAGCGGTGGCGGGTTCCATTGGTCCTGCGATGCTGATTATTTTAATCCAAAGACGCACCAATTATCGGGCGCTGAGTGCGATGATGATCGCCGGATTGCTGACCACCATCGTTTGGCGAGTTTTGGGATATTCTGAGGTTCTGTACGAGATTCTCCCCGGGTTTGTGGTGGCATTGTTGGTGCATGAGCTGTTAATGCACAGTGTTTTTCAATCCGGGAATCACCCTGGTGCCTCAAGGTAAGCTCGCATCAAATCGTTTGTCAATCGTGCTCCATTGGTGGTTTCGGGGTTTGGCAACTGCATCGGGCGACAATTAACTGAAATTCACGCAGAAAAATAAACGAGTAAACGAGTCAGGGCTTACGCACCGACCTCACGGGTAGGTTGAGCAATCAGTGACCCACCCTACTCCCTGACCTCCCCACTCAAACCCCGCGAGGCGATTGCCCCGGCGATCGCCTCGCAACCCCTGGGGCAATCTCCCCGAAATCAAAAATAGAAATATTAAAAAAAAATAAAATTGGCGATCGCGGTCAAAAAATAGAGGCTAATTTTCCGTCAATCCCTTATTCTGACTTAGATAGAGCTAACTCACGCGATGGGGGTGACGATCCCTTGACAAAGCCGAAAATTGACGGTAGTATTAGTCTCGGCTATGAATCAGATTGGGGTCAGGGACTCCGTAGAAACCAACCCCATGTCTAAAGCCAGGGGCTTGTACTTCTAACCACCTGACCAGCCTAAAC
>NZ_JAYFEQ010000819.1:0-6288 GCF_055795085.1 Phormidium sp. CCY1219
GGCTGGTCAGGTGGTTAGAAGTACAAGCCCCTGGCTTTAGACATGGGGTTGGTTTCTACGGAGTCCCTGACGGTTTTTCCTACAGGTTGATGGCTACCCTCAGTCTACATGCTCTTGTGCGTGAAAGACATGCTACCCTCAATCATCTTTGAGGTCTGAAACGTTCTTAAACCATCCCCGACGCCAGAAAAAGCAAATCAGCACTGTGGCGATCGCAACCATCAACACCCACACTGCCGGATATCCCCAGTACCAATTCAATTCTGGCATATTCCACGGCGATACCTCGGGATTAAAGTTCATTCCATACACCCCTACAATAAAGGTTAGGGGAATAAAAATGGTCGAAATGACTGTGAGCAATTTCATCACTTCATTCATTTTGTTGCTCACCGCTGACAAATACACATCCATCAACCCGCTGGCTAACTCTCGGTAGGTTTCTACCATATCCAAAACTTGAATCGTATGATCGTAACAGTCTCTCAGATAAATGCTCACCTCTTCTCCAATCAGCGGACTCCCTTCGCGAATCAATTTGCTAATTGCATTGCGCTGCGGCCAGATGGAGCGCCGCAGGTATAGCAACTCTCGGCGTAATTTGTATATTTTACCTAAAGTGTGAGTTGTGGGGTTGAGTACCACTTCGTCTTCTAAGTCTTGAATCCGCTCGCCATATGCTTCCAAAACGGGGAAAAATCCATCGATTAGGGCGTCTAACAAAGCATATGCCAGATAGTCGGCTCCATATTTGCGAATGTTGCCTTTGTTCGTGCGAATGCGATCGCGCACCGGCCCGAAACAATCGTGTTCGGGTTCTTCCTGTACGGTTAGCAGGTAATGTTTACCCAACACAAAGCTCACTTGTTCGGACATAAAATATTCTTCGTCGGGATCGGGCCGCTCTTCTTTGAGCATCACCATCCGCGCAATAATCACTTGCTGCGACTGATAATCTTCTACTTTCGGTCGTTGGGGAACATTGACAATATCTTCTAGCAGTAGCGGATGCAATTCAAACACTTTCCCCAACCGCTGCAAAATATCCTCACTTCCCAACCCCTGCACGTCTATCCAAGACACTGACTGCTTATCTAAATACGGAATACAGGTTTCTGGGCTACCCAACTCTACCCGGGTGGCTTTGCTGAAGTTATAGTCGATTAATATCAGTGTCGGCGGTGACGCATCGGACTCAATACTAAGGGTTCCCGGCATACTCCCGGGTTCGTCGTAGAAGTAATCCACATAGGATTCTTCTTCCTCTTCGTGGCGATCGCCTGGAGCAACCACTTCAGACGTCGTAAATTCTCGTTCTATCATGGGGTTGAATGCAACAACAACTATCAACAGCGATTTTAAGTAATTTTTACGCGAATTGTCTTCTGTGACCGAGAACTTCCCTCTGTAGAGCGATCGCCCTGACCCCTCTTGCCTAAGATTTTATTTGTTTCCCGCCTGTTTAAAACACTGGCTTTTTACCCCTGTACTTTTCCAGGATAAACTTGCTAGCCATCAAACCTTCTTTTTTCTTCTATGGTGCCCGGTCGATTGCCTCCAAAAAGCTTGCGATTGAAATACCACCCGCCGTAACTACATCTGCCTACGCAGACAATTTTTTTAACAGCGATTCTCCCGGATCCCATCGGAGTGCAAATCGATCGCAGCCTCCCGGTCAATCGCCAGTTAACAATCGGAAATTGCCCTAAGACCCCCGCCACCTAAATCCGGATTTTACAGCTCAACGCTTCAGAGGTAACGGGAGTTTCAGAATCGCGGCGATCGCCAGCGGGGGGTTCTTGCACCCTCATGGGCAGATAAACCGTAAAAGTCGAACCCACTCCCACTTCACTTTCTACCATGATATCGCCCCCCATCATCTGACAGAACAGGCGGCTAATCGCCAAACCCAAACCGGTGCCGCCATACTGGCGAGTCGTGGATGCGTCAGCTTGCATAAACGCTTGGAATAAATGTTCCACCTGTTCTGGCGTCATGCCAATGCCAGTATCGCGGACGCGAAAGACGAAAAACTGCTCCTCTAAACTCCCATCCGATTGATTTTCATCCATCAAGATTTCATGTTGACTTCTCGGTTCGCGGGTGACACTCAGAGAAATTGTGCCTTGTTGAGTAAACTTAGCGGCGTTGCTCAACAAATTGAAAAGCACCTGTCGTACCTTAGTCAAGTCGCCGTACATGGTGCCCAACTCCCCGTGGCAGTTAACCACCAACTGATTCAAATTTTTTTCCACCAAAGGTTGAGTGGTTCCGCGCACTTGCTCGATTAACTTCGGCAACTCGAAAGACTCCAGAAATAGCTGCATCTTGCCCGCTTCAATTTTTGAATAATCTAAAATATCGCCGATAATCGAGAGTAAATGCTTGCCTGCGGAATTAATCGATCCCAGATCGGCGATAAACTCCGCATCGGAAATGCCGAGATCCACCGCATCTTCTTGCAGCAGTTCGCTATAGCCGATAATCGCATTTAACGGCGTGCGGAGTTCGTGACTCATATTGGCCAAAAAGGTACTTTTCGAGCGATTGGCCGCTTCTGCCGCCAGTTTGGCTTCGTAGAGTTGTGCTTCGGTTTGCTTGCGTTCGGTGATATCGCGCACCAAGATGCAATTGTACTGCTGAGCGTTGTATTCCAAATAATTCACCGTACTTTCCACAGGGAAAATCCGGCCATCTTTGGATTGGTGGCGAGATTCTAGAGTAAACGAGCCAAGTTGTTTGATTTCATCCCAGTAATCGGCCCACAAATGGGGTGGAAAATCTGGATTAATATCGTGAAGCGTCATCGAAATTAGTTCTTCGCGCGAATACCCTAAAGACAAACAAGCGGCATCGTTGACGTAAAAAAACTGCGCTTGGGAATCCACCCAAAAAACCGCATCGGCAGCGCGATTGAGGGAAAATTGAGTAAATCTGAGAATGTCTTCGATTTGCTCGCGGTGAGCTTGTTCGGCTTCCAAGGCGAGGGTCATTTGCTTGAGGGAGTCCGATTCTAGGACCGGGGCGATCGCGCGCATCCAGACTAGAAATTCATTCTCCTCGCAGGGGACGATTTGTACTTGGTATAACTGGCAGCGGCGGGGGCGGGGTGCAGGGGGATCTGGGGGAAGGGATTCTGGAGAGGGGGATTCTGAGGGGCGATCGCCACTCGGGAGTTCTAGCTCAAACGATTGTACGCTGTTTGTTTTTCCGGAGAGTTTGAAGTAGTGCCGAGTCAGCTTGGCAACCTCGGGAGGCCAAATATCCCACCATTTTTTGCCAATAATAGGGCGATCGCCATTATCTGACCATAACCGTTCGTTTTTTGGCGTTTTGAACTCGAGGCAGGTGCCATCTTCCCTCAAGCAGAACAGGATATCGGGAATTGCCTGTAACAGTGCGTTTGCTCGGCTGGGTCTTGCCCAGAAACTGGCTTGTCGGTCTTCCCGTTTGAGGGGGGTGAGGAGGAGATGTTCTGACGAGGGGGCAGGTTTGTGATTGTGATTTGGGGGAACTGCGGGGCGTGCATCCCGGGAAAAAGCGATTGCATCGGCGTGGCGATCGCCTGCGGTTTTTTTCCACCCCTTCCTTGAATCCGTGGCATTGCTGTGGGGGGGGTCGAGTTTGACAATCTGGCTAAATAAAATCAAGCCCCCAACTTTACCACTGGGGTGATGCCAGGGACGAATTTCGCCTTCAATCCAAGCAATCGAACCATCACTGCGGCGGAGGGGTTCGGGTTCCCAGCGCGCGATCGCACCTTGCAGGGCATGCGCGTGCATTCCTTGCCACCGTTGAAGTCTGACCATTTCCCCCTCCCCTTGCCTTGCCACCTTCGGGGTAAATCCCACCCCGCCATGATGGTTGCCTGTGGTTTTTGCCTTGATGCTTTTTTCCTGGAGAAACGGAAACAGTTCAGAATGAGAGCGGCCAATGAGCGAGGTGGCGCAGAGTTGATAATCCATCGCCCACTGACGAGTGGTAAGCAGGTAGCGCATCTGGTCGTCAACCATCGCGATCGCGGCAGGTGCTTGTTCCAAAAACAGAGCGAACAGTTCGCTATTGTCTACGGCGGACATGGCGGTATTTCCAAAAAATCTCATCACGATCGAGCATCAATTAAGGTGGAATCGGACACTGCAAAGGTTCCGAAGAAGAAGGGGGGGGGGACAACAATACCGGGCTAGGGTGCAATATTCTAAAGCAGAAGCGTTGCAAGGGTTAGATTCCAGATGCACGTTTTCAAACAGAAGAATGCAACGTTCAGTTTGCACGGGATGGAGGTGCGCGATTTTTGCAGGCGCGAATTGGGAGTAATTGCCACATTTTACAACGGCTTCATGCTGCTTTGGCGGCAAAAAGGGACAATTTGCCCCGGAGAGCGGAATTATCTTTCCCCAAGCAGCACAGTCTGACGAGTGTCTGGCGGCTGGCTGATTTGGGGGCGGGTTGTTCACTTGATGTTCGTGACGTTGGTGTTGGAGAGGGCGGTGGCGCGATCGCCAACCCATTACCCCCAACCGTAGAACATCAGTTTCCCGAATCTGGTAGGAGCAATTGAAACCGCTAGCTAGATAGGCCAGTATAATCCCCCAGGAAAACAATTCATTGATTTTATAATTCCCAAAATCAGTTGTCAACCAAAAAAATTGACATTATGGCGATGGATAAAAACGATAAACTCCCTTTTGGTGTAAACCAGAAGGGAGTTGAGTGGGGCAAATAGGCGCTCCTTTGAGCTGGAATTGCAGCGCGAGTGCAATGGTTGATTGGTGAAGCGATCGCCGGTTTTAATCGGACTGGAGATAAAATGTGAAACATGAGCGTTACCGTTTAAAAGCAACCACTATTCTGCCTGTGTGCAGGCAGTGCTACGAGAGCGCTCGGGGAATCGCCAGAGGTTTTTGGGGTGCGGCGTGCTGTTTGAGGGATTGTTTTGCCATTGCGATGGTATGGGGAAACACACCCACTAACATAGCCAAGGCTTCACTGGGAAGATTCGCAACAGTTTTACCGTCAAAGGATTGCGCGAACAGGTGCAAAATTTTTTGCGCTCTGTGCAGGGGAACCAACTCCATCAAAGGCTGTTGAATGGAGTTAAACCATTCTTGGCGCTGTCGATAGGCTTGCTGACGTTCCTGGTGCGACTCTGGATAAATCAATGCCACATCGCCCACCGCAATCGTGCGGACGCAATCGAGGTCAAACATACCGCCCACTGCCGCTCCCGGACCGGCGAACTCGGCATGATGGGCTTTGCATAGAATCAGACCGCCCTGCCGATTTGGATCGACCCTCAACAGTTGCCCACTTTTCAACTGCGAGAGCACAGCGGTGGATCGAGAGGAAACAGAAGATGGACTGTCGTCTTGTAACATAGTGTCTATAATTTTAGCCCTACGATTATACTATTGCACGGTTTGGGTAGTAAAACTGCGATCGCGATTCGAGCGCATAGTGACAAACGACACAATTGAGTGCGATCGCGATCGACCAAAGCTGCGATCGTCATCACACCCGAGCGGCGATCGCCCGAGAGCGGGGGGCCATGTGGGTGAGTGAACCCGTACCGAGTTAGGGGCGTTTTCTGCCCGTAGCGGCCAGAAGGGGGTCGCTACAATGAAGACAACTGACACCCGGATGGGCAAGCGAAAATCCTGATGGAGGCGATCGTTTTTCAGCGCTACCCAGTTTCCGACTAAAGGAGGCTAACCTTGATTTTAATGAGCTACTGGCTGATTGGGGGCACAGCAGGAGCCTTAATCGGCGTAGCATTAGCGGCACTCACCAACATTGGCTCTTGGTACTATTGCGATCGCATTGCCTTAGCGGCATATGGTGCCCAGCCCGTCTCTCAGGCGAAGGCACCGCAACTCCATCAAATGGTACAAAACCTCTGCTACCGCGCCTGGTTGCCAATGCCCGCGATTTATATCGTCCCCAGTCGCTCTCCCAATGCCTTTGCCATCGGTCGAGACCCGGAACATGCAGCCGTAGCCGTTACCGAAGGCATTATCGACCTCCTGCCCCCGGACGAACTCGAAGCGGTAATTGCCCACGAATTGAGCCATATCAATAACCGCGACACCCTAACCCAAGCCGTAGCGGCAACCATCGCCGGTGCCATATCCTTCTTAGCGCAGATGGCATTTTGGTTCGCACCCGGAGGCGGCGATGATGACGGTCTCAACCCTTTGGTGCTGCTCTTAACCTTTTTAGCTTCTCGGCGGGAAGCCCCGCGCTCTACCCGTGCTTGGTGAGCGTCGGGATGAGAGCCAGGGGAAATGG
>NZ_JAYFEQ010000820.1:0-332 GCF_055795085.1 Phormidium sp. CCY1219
GGATATTTCCCATCTTCTTCCCACACCACCCAGCTTTTCCGTTCTCGCCGTTGGGTATCCAAAACCACAAAAAAATCCGGTCCGCGCATGTCTTCTGATTTGCGCTGTCGGGTACTGTAATAAACGCTCATGTTTGCCCCGGCGAAAAAGTCGGTGCGCTCTTGCCAATAGCGCTCCAAACATGTTAGTAACAGGATTAATTGTTTCAAATGGCGATAGCTTTCCAATGGCGGTTCCTCGCTCCATAGTTCGCCCGGGGGAACGGTGGGAATATCCGATGACGGGTGACTTTGTACCATATTACCTGCCCGGTTTGAGACAACTTTTGTTCT
>NZ_JAYFEQ010000821.1:0-294 GCF_055795085.1 Phormidium sp. CCY1219
CTTCGTTCCGAATGTCGATTGTTCGTGCCTTTAGGACGCCACTATACGCCGGGTTTCTTTTGAGTGTGTGGAAGGTCAAACTAAAACTCGCCTTCCCCTTTATCCTTTGCCTTTTGGTTCCAGCGTGTCAGTCTATTTTTCGCTGGTTTCAATTATCGACGCTTCGGACGTGGCTTCGTTTTCCTATCCATAGACACTTGCTCGATGGGGTACCTGCTTTAGACTCAGGCTTAACCACCTTTCCTCCCCGCTTCACGGATTGATGACCAGTCGCTACCGTGGGGGAGGTGCTTT
>NZ_JAYFEQ010000822.1:0-1918 GCF_055795085.1 Phormidium sp. CCY1219
AGACCGTGGCGGCAGGCAGGACTTATGCGCAATGCTTTGATTGCATCGTGCCCCGCTCAAAAATAGCTTCCCCGCCGTTAAAAAGTTGTCTCCCCCCTTGACAAAACTGGAGGCATCTGCTAGAATTAGACCGTGGCGGCAGGCAGGACTTATGCGCAATGCTTTGATTGCATAGCCACAGCTTTAAATTGCGCTTCACCGAGGAGGATATCGCCCCATCGGGACTCGATGCAGCAGAGGAGAACCCGTCACCCCTCGTGCGCTACTCCAGGAGAACAATATTTTTAGGAAGGGGAAAATTTGGAGGAAAATTTGTCTGGGGAACCCCGGAATTATCAGAAGAAGTCAGATTGAGTATGAAAACGGTGGGTGTTTCGGGTTGTCCCCAGGGATGGCCGATGATGCGATAGACTATATATTTTCCAGTCCTTCAGCCCTAAGGGAGCGGGTGCTTTTTTTGAACGGGTTCTCGGCGACAATGAAGGCAGGGAAAAGAATTGACACAGCGCGATCGCGATTTTATCCGTGAAGCGCCTAATTTTATCAATCCTTGGGGGACATGACAATGTTAAGATACCCGAAGTTTTCATTCACTCCGTTTTCTCCCCACACGCAAAGGTACTTTATGGGATTATCTCAGAACGTTTCCCCGCTGAATTTAGCGGGTTTCTTCTCCGTACCTCTGATAGCAGGGTTAACCTTGCTGCCTATTTCTCCGGTGCGCGGGCAAGATTCCCCGCAACCCGACGGATTCGATCGCATGGACTCGCCAAACCAACCAGGCGAAACCCTCAACCTACCCACCAATGCCCCAACCGAATCGGTACCCCAGGAGAGCGTCTCCCCCCCGGAACAAACCGAAGCGGTCAATCCCGCGATTCCCGCCGAGAACTCGGAGAATTCAGAGGTTACTCGTCCGTTAGAAACACAGAACAGCCTTCTGAGCATGGAAGGGGGCCAACGGTTGATTGAAGAAGCCAGAGCAGCCGCTCAGAGCGAAAATTACGAACAAGCCGTGAGCAAACTGCAACAATCGCGCGAGATTTTCAATCAGCTTTCTAATTTTCATCAACAGCTATACGATAGCTTTACCGGCATTGACAACCGGATAGCCGAAAGTCAGCGACAATCGGCAGTAGAAAGTGCGGAAATGCGGGATTTGGCCACCTACGAACTGGCGATCGTCCATCGGGCGCAAAATCGTCCCGAATTGGCAGTGCCGTTATTGATTCAGATTATTCGCTCTCAGCAACCCACCCGGGATTTGGGCAAAAAAGCCTATCAGCAATTATGGGAACTGGGATTTGTCGAGTCCCCCTATCCCGCCGCCCCCGCATCCTCGAACTCTTCCGGGGGATAAAAATCTCGAGACCCCGATGTTAGGGCGCTCCAACTGGGTGCCCTACGGTTCATTTTCGGGGAATGGGCCGCGATCGCCCATCTAACGTTAGAGTAAAGTAAGCCATATGTCGTACAGATAGGAGTTAGGAATGGTTACCCCGGAGCAGGTGAAGGCCATGATTGAGGCCAAATTGTCTGACGCCCAAGTGCAGGTTGAAGACTTGACCGGCACCCGCGACCACTATCAACTAACAGTGGTGTCTCCTGACTTTGAAGGGATACCCCGGGTGCGACAGCACCAGTTAGTCTATGGTGCTTTACAAGACGCAATGTCGAGCGAAGCAATTCATGCCCTAACCATGAAAACCTACACCCCAGAGGCATGGGCCGCAACCTCTGGTGCAGTTTCGTAAAGAAAACGATACACTATTTGACTGAGCCTGGTTTTCGATCGCCAGTCCATTCTAAACAACAACCGACCACCTAGAACCTCTAAGCACAGCTGTCAGCACCCCGCTCTAAAGAGACGGGGCTTCTAGCCCCTGACTTTAGGTAGCTGACCAGCCTAAGCCCTACG
>NZ_JAYFEQ010000823.1:0-358 GCF_055795085.1 Phormidium sp. CCY1219
GGCGGCAGGCAGGACTTATGCGCAATGCTTTGATTGCATCGTGCCCCGCTCAAAAATAGCTTTCCCGCCTTTAAAAAAAGTTGCCTCTACTACCCAGTGGATAAATCAGCAATATCCCATCTTCCAGTTATCCAGTTGTCCCGGATTGCAATTCTCCAACTCTCGAATTTGAACTGGGGTAAAACATCCTTACCCCATTTATCTATCGCGCGAAATTCCGTTTCCCGCCGCTGCAATTGTTGTCTCCCCCCTTGACAAAACTGGAGGCATCTGCTAGAATGAGACCGTGGCGGCAGGCAGGACTTATGCGCAATGCTTTGATTGCATCGTGCCCCGCTCAAAAATAGCTTCCCCGCCG
>NZ_JAYFEQ010000824.1:0-2174 GCF_055795085.1 Phormidium sp. CCY1219
GACCGCAAGCTGACATGCCGGCGATCGCTCGTTTTCCTTCCGGGGTTGAATGATTTTGAGGCACCTCTCGAACAGTTAGGGCACCCACCGCGATCGCCTTCTTCTGCGGGGTCTAGAGGTCCGGTGGTGAAGACGATTCGCGAGTCAACCCCTGCCAAATACACCACCGATGCCCGGTTCCCCAATCGACTGTAAAGACTTATCACGCGGGCTTGCTTTGAACAAATCCATGTAGGGCAATCCACCGCGCGCGAAAGGGCAAATAACCTAAAAGCACGCAAGCCAATTTTGTGGTAAGGTGAAAAATTGACCCGTAAGCGAATCAAATCGCTTTACCACCCTATTTCCTGCGATCGAAATGCCACAAGCAACCCCAATCGAACCCTTATCGCGTCAGAAACAATTTCCCTTGACCACTGTAGGCGCACTGGTTGCAAATTCCAGTGGGCGCGTGTTAATTGTCAAAACCACAAAATGGAAGGGAACCTGGGGAGTACCGGGGGGGAAAGTCGAGTGGGGGGAAAGCCTAGAAACCGCACTGAAAAGAGAATTTCGAGAAGAAGTGGGGTTAGAGTTGAGCCACATCCGCTTCGGGTTGCTGCAAGAAGCGGTGCGAGACCCGCAGTTTTTGTATGAAGCCCATTTTATCATGGTGAATTATTATGCCTTTTCAGAGAAAGAGGCGATCGCGCCCAACGAAGAAATTGTCGAGTGGGCATGGGTGAGTCCGGAAGCGGCTTTAGACTATCCTCTCAATACCTACACCCGGGTATTAGTTGAGGACTATATTCACAGGGAAATTAACGATTTGAATGACAATCTAGGGGGCAATAACCATGTTTAAAAAAGCGTTAGTCACCGGATCGGCAGTGGGAATTGGGAAGGCGATCGCGCTGGATTTGGCCAGTAAAGGATTTGATGTAGCCTTTCACTACAACAGAAGTGCCGAAGCGGCCAAAAAAGCCAGTCAAGAAGCAGCGAAGTGGGGAGTAAAATCCGTTGCCCTACAAGCCGATATTACCCAACCCGAAGCGGCGCAATTGCTAGTGGAAAATGCAGCCAAAGAACTCGGCGGCTTATCAGTAGTTGTCAATAATGTGGGTAACTATTTGGAAAAGGCGATCGGGCAAACTTCTATAAAAGAGTGGCATGAGATGCTCGATTCCAATCTCAATGCCACATTTTACGTGACTCAAACGGCAATTCCTTACCTAAAAGAAGCCGGTTGGGGACGGATCGTCAACTTTGCATTTGCCAGTGCCCAACATTCGATTGCAGATGACGAACAGTCAGCCTATCGAATTGCGAAAACCGGGATTATTGTTTATACGAAGTCTCTGGCGAAAGAGTTAGCGAAACACAACATTACCGCCAATGTGGTTTCGCCAGGAGTGGCAGAAAATTCCGTGGGCTTAGAGGAAACGATTCCCCTCTTGCCAACCCAAAGACCGGCCACCTTAGAAGAACTCAGCAATGCGGTGGGTTTCTTTATCAATCCGCAATCCGATTACATCACCGGACAAGTTTTGGAAGTTGCCGGGGGCTGGAGGTTGTAGTTTTGCCGAAACTGCCGAAATAGGTGTAGAATAGAAAGACTGGAAAATTGTGGTTTGAAGTGAAATTACTATTTTGGAGGATAAGAGATTCAAAATGCTGACCCTGGAAGATATCTACGAAATCTACGCCAAACATAAAGAAGACTACAATGTACGAGTAGTAGAATTTGCCATAGGCCATAAACAATTTAACTTTAATTCAAAAACAGCCTTGATGGGCGTGATGAATCTTTCTACGGATTCTTGGTGGAAAGACTCGATTTGTTATAACCCAGAACAAGCGATTCGTCGCGGCAAGGTTTTAACAGCTCAAGGGGCGGACATCGTGGATATCGGAGTAGAAGCGAGTTCCCCAAATACACAAAGATCCGATGAATCCCAACAAAATAATCTACTGGAACCTATTCTGGAGACATTAAGCAACGAAGGGGTGGTAACCTCTATCGAAACTTATTACCCGGAAGTAGCCCGAGACTGTCTCAAGATGGGAGCGAATGTTATCAACTTTACTGGCAGGGAAAATAGCGAAGAAATGTATCGAGTCAGCACCCCGCTCTGAAGTAGCGGGGCTTCGTGCCTCGTTAATTTAGGTAGCTGACCCGCCTAAGTGCCTCACGC